>CAYOHX010000037.1:0-41141 GCA_964403875.1 uncultured Anaerolinea sp.
GGGTTAGGGGTGGGGTTGACTTTGGAAAAACCATACTGAACCCCTGAAAAAACACAACCCGGCGCAAACATGCCGGGTTGTGTCCTTTCTCATTTCCAGCCCTAAGGTCGGTTAGACCCCAGCCGTTTTACGCAGCGCGGCGGCCTTGTTGGTCTGTTCCCAACTCAGATTCAAATCATCCCGCCCAAAGTGCCCATAAGCCGCCACCTGGCGATAGATCGGTCGGCGTAAATCCAGGTCGCGGATGATCGCGCCGGGGCGCAGATCGAAGTTTTCCTCGATCAAAGCGGCGATCTTCTCGTCCGCAATCTTGCCCGTGCCGAAGGTCTCGACGTTAATGCTCAAAGGCCGCGCCACGCCAATCGCGTAGGCAACCTGCACTTCGCAGCGCCCCGCCAGCCCAGCCGCCACTACATTCTTCGCCACCCAACGCGCCGCATAAGCCGCCGAGCGGTCCACCTTTGTCGGGTCTTTGCCCGAGAAAGCCCCACCGCCGTGCCGGCCCATGCCGCCATAGGTATCGACAATGATCTTGCGTCCGGTCACGCCCGCGTCACCCATTGGGCCGCCGATGACGAACCGGCCGGTGGGGTTGACGAACACCTTCATCTGGTCGTCCACCATGTCCGCCGGCAAAGTCGGCAGAATGACATGCTCAAGGATCGCCTCGCGAATTTCGGAGTGGCTGATCTCAGGCGCGTGCTGCGTGCTGATCAGCACCGTATCGATTCGCGCGGGTTTTCCGTAATGATATTCCACCGTCACCTGGCTCTTGCCATCCGGGCGCAGCCAGGGCAAGGTTCCGTCCTTGCGCACCACCGACAGGCGGCGGGTCAGGTTGTGGGACAGGTAAATTGGCATGGGCATCAGCGCCGGGGTCTCGTCGCACGCGTACCCAAACATCATGCCCTGGTCGCCCGCGCCAACCGCCTCGATCTGCGCATCGGTCATTTCGCCAGACTTGGCCTCCAAAGCCTTGTCCACGCCCATGGCGATATCGCCCGACTGGGCACAAATCGCCGACATCACCGCGCAGGTGTTGGCATCAAAGCCCTTGTCGGTGTGGTCATACCCGATCTCGCGAACAACACTGCGGACCAAATCATCGAAATTCACAAAAGCCTGGGTGGTGATCTCACCCAAAACCATAATAAATCCAGTCTTGGTGGCCGTCTCACAAGCCACGCGCGACATCGGATCCTGGGCCAGGCACGCGTCCAAAACGGCATCGCTAACCTGGTCGCAAATCTTGTCCGGGTGGCCTTCCGTCACCGATTCAGAAGTGAAAAGATAACGGGGGGTATTCATGAACGTCGTGGTCATAAATTTGTTGCTCCTTTTCTGTACAAAAAAATTCCCCACGCGGATTACACGAGGGGCAACAGAAATCAACTGCGGCTGCCCTCTCATCTCCCAGTACATCCGTGCTGACGGAATTAGCACCTTAGATAAACCCTTGCTACGAACGGTTTACCCAGGTTGCCGAGGTATCATCGGGCCGGTCCCTCCACCTCTCTGGATAAGAGTGCCGTGGGGCTATTGAATTATTGGACACAATATATCACAATCATTCAGGCATGTCCAGAGTTCTAAAGGAGGCTCGTTGGGAATCGGGGTGTAAAACCTGCTTCCCTGGTACTATAATGGATCTATGGTTCGCATTTTTTCGTTCATTCTGATTGCAGCGTTGCTGTGCGCCTGCACGCCCACCCTCACACCCGCCGCGCCGGTCTACACACCTCCTGCCCCTGGCGAGCAAGTCTGGCCTACGCACGGCTGGCCGACCGCCGCCCCCGAGGAGCAAGGGCTCGATTCTGCGCGCCTCGATCGCGCCGCGCAACGCGCCGAGAAAATGGGCATGGCCAGCTTGCTGGTTTTTCGCCACGGCTACCTGGTGCATGAAAACTACTTCGCCAAAACTAACGCCGAAACCCGTTTTGCCATGTACTCGGTGACGAAGAGCTTCACCAGCACGCTCACCGGCATCGCCCTGGATCAGGGTCTCATCCCCAGCATCGATACGCCCGTCCTCCAGGCGCTGCCCAATCTGGTCCCAAAGAACACCTCGTCCGAAAAAGAGCAGATGACCCTTCGCCACCTGCTCACCATGACCTCGGGCCTGGCCTGGGAAGAGGGCGACCCCGCTTATCGCGCCATGTACACCAGCCAGGATTGGGCTGAAAACGTCTTCAGCCTGCCCATGCGCGAGTCTCCGGGCAGCCGATTCGTATACTGCTCCGGCTGCTCTCACCTTCTCTCTGCTGCCGTTCACAGCGCCACCAACAACGACCTGCCGGGCTTCGCCGAACTCAACTTATTTGGCCCGCTTGGCATCTCCGGCTACTATTGGGAAGAAGACGCCCAGGGAATTCCCATCGGAGGTTGGGGTCTCAACCTCACGGCGCGCGAAATGGCCAAATTGGGCTACCTATTCCTCAACAAGGGCCAATGGGATGGCGCGCAAATCCTCTCCGAGGCCTGGATCGAAGCCGCCACCCAGCTTCAGGTGGAAACCGGCGGCGACCTGGGCTATGGTTACCAATGGTGGATCGACTCCGAGCAAGAAGCCTACTGCGCCACCGGGCGCTACGGCCAATTGATCTATGTCGCCCCCCGCCTGGACTTAATCGTCGTCGCCACTACACTCCCTCCCAAGGACACTTGGGCCATCCCCCTCATCCACGACGAAATTATTCCAGCAATCGTTGAATAGCATTCTCGAGAAGTAACTACTCAGGCTATAGTGGAAAAGTCCCGATAGAAGCAAAACCGGGTAGCTTGAGCCACCCGGTTCTTTTAATCAAGAGTTATTCTTCTTCAGCCCGTTTGATGGTAAACGTATCGAAATCTCGCGCCACCACCGCCTCGGGGAACACCGCCTGAGCTTCCGTTTGAATATCCTTCTCCCGGTATCGCCGCGACACGTGCGTTAGCATCAACTTTTTGACGTTGGCCTTCACAGCCAATTCCGCCGCCATGCGCGCCGTCAGGTGCGAAAACTGCCGAGCCATGTCGCGCTCTTCTTCCAAGTAAGTCGCCTCGATCACCAGCCCGTCGGCATCCTTTGCCATACTCATCAGGCTGTCGGTATCACCCGTGTCGCCCACATGCACCAGGCGCGTTCCCACCCGCAGCGGCCCCAACACTTCCTCTGGGTCAACCGCGCGCCCATCGGGCAGTGTCACAGCCTTCCCCGCCACCAAATCCCGCCGCCAGGGGCCTTGCGGAATCCCCAGCGCGTCTGCTTTTTCGGGCAGAAAAGGCCTCCGCGACTTCTCCTGGAACAAATACCCCAGGCTTTCCGATGCGCGGTGCTTCACCGGGAAAGCCGTCACCGTGAAGTCATCGCCCTCAAAGAAGGTTCCTGGCGTCACCGGCACCAGGTCCAGCGGCATTGCCGGAGTCGCGCCGCGCAGCACCACCTTGGTCAGCAAATCATCGATCCGCTCCAACGCCGACCGAGGGCCAAAGATGCTCAAATGGTCAATCGACTCCCAGCGCATGAAGGTCGAAAGCAGTCCCGCCAGCCCCAAGATGTGGTCCAGGTGCCCGTGAGTGATCAGGATGTGGTTCAGATTGCGGAATCCAATCCCTGCCTGCAAAATCTGGCGCTGCGTCCCTTCGCCACAATCAACCAGGAAACGGAACTCATCGTGTTTGATCACCTGAGCCGCCAACCCTCGTCTCACCGAAGGCGCCGAAGCCGACGTTCCGAGAAAGATGATCTCGAACAAGTTAGCTTACGTCCGTATTATCGGAGAAGTACGCCTGCCCGAGGTACTCGGTCAGCATCCGCCGGGTGGAGAACTGCGGCGCCATCGTGCGGATGGACTCTTTCACCTTCTCCAGCCAACCGTGCGGCAAATTATCCGCCGATCTCGATTCGTAGTACAGCGGCACGATTTCATTCTCAAGCGTATCATACAGGCTGCGCGCGTCGGCATCGTCCTGCGCGTTTTGGTCCACATATTCCCGCTCTTCGCCAATCGACCAGCCGTTGTTGCCGTTGAAACCCTCGCGCCACCAGCCATCCAACACCGAGAAGTTCAAAGCGCCATTCATAGCCGCTTTCATTCCCGAAGTGCCCGAGGCTTCGTTGGGCCGCCGAGGGGTGTTCATCCATACATCCACGCCCTGAACCAGCAGGCGGGCCATATTCATGTCGTAATCTTCCAGGAACACCAACCGTCCGCCCGAGCGCGCATCTTTCACCGCCCGGTAAACCTGTTGGATGACCAGCTTGCCAGGCTCGTCTGCCGGATGGGCCTTGCCCGCAAAGATGATCTGCACCGGCATCTGCTCGTTGGTCACCAGCCGGATCAACCGGTCCACATCGCGCATGATCAGGTTAGCCCGCTTATAGGTGGCAAAACGCCGCGCGAAACCAATGGTCAATGAATACGGCTCTAACAGAACGCCCCCTGCCACCACTTGCACCGGGTGGGCCGAACCCGTTACCCATTGGCGACGGGCACGTTCCATGGCGTAATTCACCAGTTTGTTCTTCAAGTGCCGTTTCACCGCCCACAATTCACTGTCCGGAACGTTTTCGATCTGCGCCCACATCTCCGGGTCGTCGATCGTTTCCATCCAGCCCTGCCCCAGGTAGCGATCGAACAACATGCGCAGCCGCCGCGCCATCCAGGTGGGAGCATGCACGCCGTTGGTGATGTGCGTAATCGGCACATCGACCACCTTGCGTTCCGGCCAGAGTTTGTTCCACATGGCCCGTGAAACCTGCCCATGCAATTCCGAGACACCGTTCGATTTTGCCGAGAAACGTAGCGCCAGCACCGGCATGCTGAAAGTCTCGCCCCAATTCTGTTGGTTCCGCGCCAGATCAATGAACTCATCCCGGCTCAGGTTCAATTCTTCCCACACATGCGGCAAATACTTGTCAATGAGCCACAACGGGAATTCGTCATTGCCCGCCGGAACGGGCGTGTGCGTGGTAAAGACATTACTCGCCCGCACCTTCTCCTTGGCCGCCGCAAAGTCCAGGCCCTCGCCCATATACTCACGTAAGCGTTGCAAGACCAGGAAAGCCGAATGGCCCTCGTTCATGTGCCAAATGGTTGGGTCAATGCCCAGGTGACGGAGCGCTCGCACGCCGCCAATCCCCAACAGAATCTCTTGCGAAATACGCACTTCCGGATCACTGCTGTACAGGCGCGCCGTCAGCGAGCGGTCGGCAGGATTATTATCATCGATATCCGTATCCAGCAGATATAAAGAGATACGTCCTACGCGCACTTCCAGAATACGGGCGCTCACCTTGCGTCCAGCCAGGGTCACCGCTATGGTCAGCGGTTTCCCGTCCGGTGTGGCCAAAGGCACCACCGGCAGGTCGGCGTAGTTCAACAGGAAGTTGCGTGTTTCCTGCCAGCCGTCTTCGGTGATCTTCTGCGAGAAATATCCCTGTGTGTAATAAAAGCCAATCCCCACCAGGGGCAGGCCCATATCGCTGGCTTCCTTCAAATGGTCACCCGACAGAACACCTAACCCACCCGCATATACTGGCAAAGACTCGTGCAAGCCAAATTCAAACGAAAAATAAGCAATTAATTCCTTGTCGCGATTCGGGTAATGCTGCTTATACCAGGGCGTCTCCTCAGACATATAAGCGTCGAACTCCCGCATCACCCGGTCATACAAATCCAGGAAATACCGATCATTGGTCACGGCATTCAGCCGCGGTCGTTCCACCTTGCGCAAAAAAGCCACCGGATTGTGGTACACCCGCTCCCACAAAGGCCGGTCAATTTGGATGAACAGGCGCTGCGCATCCGGATTCCAGATCCACCACAAGTTATACGCCAATTCGCCCAACCGGGTAATCCGGCGGGGCAGACTGAAATTGTTCGGTGTCTCACGGATGATATCTTTCATTCACTTTCTCCTTCACAAATTCCCTAAAACATGAATTGCTTCCAGGGATGGATCATAAGCTATTTGATTATACTCACCCCGCCCACGGGCTTCATTAAACAAAACAGGACAATTCAAATGAATCACCGCGTAGATGCCGCGCGAAGTTCCATGAATTGCCTGCTAGATTTGATTTGCCAATTTTCGTGCTTGCCCGATTCAAAAGGCTTAGGGGTTGGCAGGGTGTACTTTGTCACGGGCGGATTATACCAAAAAACGCCCTCGCGCGCCTCGCAATCGCCCCGCCATCAGCCACTTTGCAGAATTGTTATATCTGTTCGATCTGAGCCAACAAAGCCAACAACGCCTCATCCGTGATCGACCGCCGGGCCGACTCGAAGAACTCGTCCATCTTCTCACCGCCGTTGGCCCGGTATTGCGCTGCCTGAAATGCCATCTCCAAACGGTCCAACTGGCGCACCAGGCGCGCCTCGGGCGTTTGGCCGGCCTCGAATTCCTCCCACAGCGCCAGGATTTGTTCACCCCCGGCCACCTTTTCTGTAACGCGGCGCGCCGATTCACGTTCCAGGCGCTGCTTTTCCGCCAGCCCCACTCCGTCCGCCGGGATCATATCCCCCGCGTAAACCTCGCCCACCTCGTGGGCCAACACCATGCGCAGCACGCGTTCGCGGTCCACGGGCCCGGTCAACCCGGCATCCATCACCAACCAGGCCAGCCACGTCATCCCAAAAATGTGCTCCGCTACCGATTCGCATTGATGGCGTGGAATGCCCCGCCGCAGCCAGCCCTGACGATACAGATTCTTTAATTGGTTGAACTCGGTCAGCGCCGCCAACAGGGGCTGGTTCGCCAATTTTTCCAACAATCCTTGGGGCAGCTCGGATTTACGTTCCATTCCTCATCCTTGAACGCGCCCCAACAAAGCGCAGTATTCCGGGTGGGGCGGGTCGCCGGGCCGCATGGCCAATCCCGGTAAAATTTCCAACTCGAATCCGCAATCAGCAAACAACGCCTGATACTCCTCGGGACGATACGCCTGCATCGACTGCGCATACCGGGTCACGTCGCCCGTCTCGGCATCAACAATGTAATAACGCGTTGTTGCTGTGCCGCGCTGCGCGTCCCAGAAATGCTCCTCCAATCCCAAATGCGGCCGGGCGCTGAACAACCCCGCCTGCGCACTGAACCAGGACTTCGGCTCCCGCCCAACCGCTTCGCCCAGGTGATAATAAGCCGCTTCCAACAGCAGCTTTCCCCCAGGTTTCAATGCGGCCCGGGCTCTATTCAATATCAGGCGCGCGTCCGCCGGCTTGAACACGTTGATCTCGCCGAAAATTTGCATCACCAAATCGTAATCACTTCCATAATCCGCCTGGCGAACATCCATTTGAACGAATTGGCAGTCCAGGCTTTGCGTCTGCTCCCTGGCATAAGCCACCGCTGCTGGAGCGTAATCCACGCCCACAACGGCGTGCCCCTTGCGCGCCAACCGTGCCGCATACAAACCCGGCCCGCAACCTAGATCCAAGATCCGGCCTGGCCTTTCCCCCAACACGACTGAGTGGATCCAAGCCACGTGCGCATCGATGGTCTCCGAACGCCGGCTGGCCAAATCATGCTCCTGTGACAGGTGCTCTTGGAGCATCCGCTGGCTAAAATCCGGATCGTTCCAGGGAATATTATCTCCCTCCGTCCAGGGTTCCGGAATCGGCGTTCGTTGAATGAGGTCCAAGATGTTCATCGCTTGACTGCTCCGCCATGAAACAGCAGTTTGTAGATCGTCTGTCCCTGATGTTCGATGCTTTCTTCCCCCGAAAAGCGCAGCACATCCCCCGACCAGTGGCAGACGTAGCGCAAATCACCTTCCACGTACTCCTCGGGTCCGCGATAGGGATTCTCCAACGGCACATGCGAAAGGGCGGCCTTCAGAAAATGGCCAAACTGCCCCGGGACGTTGTCTGTCTGCATCCAGCCATAGTAATTCATGCCCCACACCGCCACGTCTTGCCGCCAAACGGCTTCTTCACCAATGAAATCAATTCCACCCAGATACGAGTCCAGATAGCGTAGGTCGCCCTCCGCATAAGGCAAATCAAACGATCCGGGCCGGGATGAAGCGCTCGCCGCGATTCCAGCGGCATAGGTGGCTCGCTTGGCGCGCACCAAAAAGGATTTCAACTGCTCGATATTTTCCATAAACCATCTCCCTTCCAGGTATTATACATGCTGCTTGACTTCGCAACCAAAGCCCGAACAGTTAAACTATGGCTTTTCCAAAATCAATCCCACGCCCCCATACGAAAGAGCGAGGCTTTTGCGAAAGCCAAGTGACTTTGGAAAAAATTAACAAACAAGTTACATTTCCATTGCAATAACTTGACGATTTTCCTCTTGTTCAATATAGTTAAGTAAGTTAACATATCAAGAACCTGGGATTTAACCTTATGCCACTCTTCGGCCCGCCCAATGTTGAAAAACTGAAAACCAGGCGCGACCTCAAAGGTCTGCTGGCAGCCTTAAAGTACCAGGATTCTGCCGCCGTTCGCCGGGCTGCCGCCCTGGCCCTGGCCGAAATGCCCCACCACCTGGCGGACAGTCAGCTAGAACAACTCGTCCCTCCGCTCCTGGCTGCCCTCGACGATCCCGAACCCACCGTCCTGCCCGCCGTGGCCCTGGCCCTCGGCAGCATCGGACAACCCGCCGTCCTGCCCCTTATCTCCGCCCTCAACAACCCCAAAGATCGCATCCGAGATGGCGCTGCGCGCGCCCTGGGGCAGCTTTCCAAGCGCCTCAACGAACCCGCCTACCTGCGCCTGCCCATAGACTCCCTGGTTGCCCGCCTGGCCGACCCCGTTGCCGTGGTTCGCCGGGCCGCCGCCTGGGCCTTGGGTTTGCTCGGCGCGCGCCTCGATTCTGCCGCCCGCGGCCTCCCCGTCGAAGCGCTCATCGCGCGCCTCAAAGACGATGCCCCCGAAGTTCGCGAAGCCGCAGCCGCTGCCCTGGGCCGCCTCTGCGAAGGTCGCGCCATCTCGCCCCTGGTCCGTGCTCTCGAAGATCCCTCTGCTTCCGTTCGCAAAGTGGTCGCCGAAGCGCTGGCCGAACTGGGCTGGCAACCCACCAATGACCAGGAATCAACCCTGCTCACAATCGCTACTCAGGACTGGGATCGCGCCAGTCAGTCGGACCACACGGCCATCCTCCCCCTCCAACGAGCCTTGCAAGATCCTCACGCTGATGTGCGCGAGTCTGCCGCCATCGCCCTCGGCAAAATCAACGACCCCGGCGCGATCGCCCCGCTTGCCTCGGCACTGGCGGAAAACGACCCCCGTGTTCGCCGCGCCATTCTCCAATCGCTCGACAACCTGGCCGCCGGCCCCCATGCGGCCCAGGCGATCATCCAAGCGCTTCGCGGCGCGAATCCGGACACCCGTCGCACCCTCCTTCGCTCCCTCAGCCTCACCACCTCACCCGCCGCTATCCCAGCCCTGGCCACAGCGCTGCGCAGTGTTGAAACCGACCTGGCCAGCACAGCCGGTAAGGTTCTGGGGGCGATGGGCGCGCCAGCCGTAAGTTCCCTCCTCGACCTTCTTGCAGACCCCGAGCAATCGGTGAACGAGCGCGCCGAGAATCTGCTCATCCAAATCGGTGAAACGGCCCTCACCCCCATCCTCACCCAGCTTCAGAACTGCCCGCGGCCCGTCTGCGAACGTCTGGTACGCATCCTCGGCGCAATTGGCTCGCCTCGGGCGGTTCCCCAGCTCATCGCCTTGCTCAACGACCCGCTGCTGGCCAGCCCGACGGCCTTGGCCCTTGGCCAAATTGGCGACAGGCGCGCGCTCCCCCACCTCACCAATCTGCTCTCCTCCGATGACACGGCGGTCCGCCAGGCCGCCACCCTCGCCCTGGGCAATCTGGGTGACCCTCACTCCATCCATCAAATGATAGAGCTGCTGCACGCCGGAGACCGCAGCACCCGTCAAAACGCCGCCCGCGCGCTCATCCAAATGGTTCGTTCGGGAAAACTCGACATGCAACAAAAGCGATTGATCCTGTCACAGTCTGAGATCATCGCCGAAAAACATGCCGACCATCAAAGCCATGTTGACACTGTCTGGCCAGGCGCCAACCACCGGGATGAAGCCTATCACCTGGATACCGGCATTGGCCTGGAGCCGCCAACGCCATAAATCCACACCTATCGAGAATATTGTGAAACCTTTTAAACTTACCTTCCTTTTTGCGCGTCGTTATATTAAAGTCTTATCCGTGACAGTCTTGAGTATGCTCCTGCTCGTCGGAGTCCAGCTTTTCATTCCCTGGGCAGTCCAGCGGCTCATCACCATTGTCACCAACCCCGAAACCACGCCCCAATCCTACCAACTCATCACCGGCCTCACCTTCGCCGTCCTGGGCGTTTATCTCATCCGCGGGGTGCTCCAGTTCCTACGCAGTTACATGGCCCATGTCGCCGGCTGGGGTGTGGTCGCTGACTTGCGCAAGTATGTGTACGACCACGTCCAGCGCCTCTCCTTGCGCTTTTATGAAGACAAGCAGACCGGGCAGCTCATGTCTCGGATCATCAACGACACCGACCTGTTCGAAGCGCTCATCGCCCACGCCGTGCCGGATGTACTGGTCAATTTCCTCACCCTCATCGCCATCAGCGCTGTTCTCTTCTCCATCAACTGGCAGTTGGCCCTCCTCAGCCTCGTGCCCATTCCGCTGGTGGTTGTCGCGCTCCGAATCTATGCCCGCAGAGTCCGCCCAGCTTTCACCGAGCGCCAACGCGTTCTGGGCAACCTCAACGCCATGCTCAACGACAATCTCACCGGAATCCGGGAAATCAAGGCTTTCACTCGCGAGGACGAAGAAATCAATCGCGTCGGCAACGGCATCGAGCATTACAAGCGCACCAATCTCAGCGCCCTCAAGCTCATGGCCATCTTCCAGCCCTTCATCGATCTGACCTCATCCCTGGGCCTCTTGGTGGTCATCTACTTCGGCGGGCGGCTGGCCCTGGAAGGCGTGCTACCCATCGCGGACCTGGTGGCCTTCTTCCTGTATCTGGAAATGTTCTACCAACCCGTGCGCGGCTTGAGCGGCGCATGGGAACAGGTGCAGAACGCCCTGGCTGGCAGCGACCGCGTGGCGGGGCTGCTGGCTGAAGAGCCCGAGCTGGAAAAACGCGCCGGAGCCGTCTCCATTCCTGGCAAAGCCGAAGGAAACATCCAATTCAAAGACGTGACCTTCGCCTATTCTACCGGGGACACCGTGTTGGAAGATATCAATCTGAACATCAAACCCCGGCAAATGATTGCCCTGGTTGGCCCGACGGGTGTGGGCAAATCCACGCTTGCCAGCCTCATCCCGCGCTTTTATGATGTGGTGAATGGCTCCATCCTCCTGGACGGACACGACGTGCGCGACCTGACCCTGGAAAGTCTGCGCCGCCAAATTTCGATCGTTCTGCAGGACGTCTTCCTCTTCCACGGCTCGGTTCGTGAGAACATCCTCTTTGGTCGCCCCGATGCCACCGACGAAGAAGTCATCAACGCCGCCCGTGTCGCCAATGCCCATTCGTTCATCGAGAAATTACCCAACGGCTATGATACGCTCATCGGCGAGCGCGGAGTCAAGCTTTCTGGCGGGCAAAAACAGCGCCTGTCCATCGCCCGCGCCGTCCTCAAGGACGCGCCCATCCTCATCCTTGACGAAGCTACCTCCTCGGTGGACACCGAAACTGAACTGCTCATACAGCAGGCCCTCGAGCGCCTCATGGTCGGTAAAACCACCCTGGTGATTGCCCATCGCCTGTCCACCATCCGCAAGGCCGATCAGATCGTTGTCCTGGAAGGCCGCCGTATTGTAGAGATGGGCAACCATGCCGAATTGATGGCCAGCCAAGGCCTTTACTATCGCCTGCACACCATCCAACAGCACCTCGAGCCAATCTCGATGAACTAACACGTGATCCAAAAACAATGGCCCAGACAAGACAGCCTGGGCCATTGTTTCTTTTAAGGCTGCTGCTCAGCCCTTTGGTGAAAGAGGCCGAACTTGTGGTGTTACACCCCAAATTCGGGACTTTTCTACCATAGCCTGAGAGTCGCCTTTTAAGATCAAATTCAAGCGCATGATCATGCAGTATCGCGCGACATCAGCACCAGCGTCAGGCGTTCTTCCCAGCCCTGGCTGCGCCAGAATGCAATGCCATTCTGATTGGACCGAAACACGAACAGGTGGCACTTCTCAATGCCCTGCAAGCGTAATCCTTCCATACAGCGCTTGACCAGCTCAGCCCCAATGCCCTGGCGTCGACAATCTTTTCGCACCGCCAGGTGATGCAGCAAACCACGCCTGCCGTCGTGCCCACACAGCACCGCCCCCACCACCTCGCCCCCAGCCCGAGCCACAAAGCTCAAGCCAGGATTCCGCGCCAGGTAAGCCTCAATCTTCTCAGGCTCGTCCGCGCTGCTCAAACCCACTCCTTCCGTCTCCCGCCACAGGGAATAAACGGCTTCATAATCTTGCATCGTAAAAAAATCGAACGTGGTATCCATCGGCCTACCTCAACCCTCAATCTCGCGGATCGCCTCTTCCGGATCTACACCGCCATACAACACGCGCATCAACCCTGGCAGGTATCGATCGGTCGTCACCACGTTGGCGTACACCAGATTCTTCACCATCGCCGCGTTGAACTCGATGTCTTCCGCGTCCAGACTGGTCTTAAAGCGCACTTCACCATCGCTGAAGTCCATTTCAAAGTTGCCAATCACCAGCCCGTAATTGGCCCGCGTAATAAATTCGGCGACCACCGCCCGCATCGACTCCGGCGTTTCCACCGGAACCACGGAATAGAACACGAATTGCTGCTGCTGCTCGTGTTCCTGGGCGAAACAGGTGAATTCTGCGCTATCCCCCTCGAAGTCACAGCGCAAGACCGCGCCGCCATCCACAGGCTCAAACGGCCAGTCTTCTTCCTCGAAGAAGCGCCAGGCTACATCCAACAACCGCCCCATCCCGGCTCACTCCCCAGCCGCGCTCTCGGCCTCCACGGCGGATTCAAGCTCCGCGCTCGTGGCCTCGGCCCGCTTGAGTTGCCCCTCGCGATACACCTGCCCAAACACCACGCCCGCGATCACTGCCAGGTAGGGGTACATCACGAAGAAAACCACCATCCCCACGGCGCAGCACACAAACGTCATGGTCATCATATAGCCCGCCATGAATAGCACGTAGTACACCGTGAAGACAATCGCCAGGGCAATCACATAACCGCCCAGGTTGGCTCGCAATACCTTCCACCATTCGCGCGCTTCCAGGATCGCTGCGAACGAACGTTTCACCGCCACGTGGGTCAACAAGGCGGGACTCACCACCCCAATCACAAATTGCAACAGCATTCCCCCGAACACGCAAATCATCATGATCGTCATGCTTACCAGCATGAATCCAATAAACAGATCCGATTCACCTTCCGATATTGCCATCGGCAAAATGCTAATGAAATACAGGCCAAAACCCAAAAAATAAACGATCATGACCGGCAGGTTGATCACCAGGCCGGTCACGGACAGGCGAAACCCATCCTTCGCCAGCCGCCCCCAATCCTCCCACTCCGGCAGCTCCGGCTCGCCGCCTTCCAACGCCTGCCGCCGCATAATTTCAGCGATATAACCGCCCACAAACAGCCACGGGATTACTGGAATGATAAAACCTGCCACAATTAGAAGCGCCAACACCAGCAGTTTGCTCTGCCAGTTCGTCTGGCGAAAAGGATACGTAAATAATGCCTTTAATCCGGCGGTATTGAATGTTGTCATGGTCACTCTCCTCAGGATGAAATTAGTTCTCCGACGCCCAGGGTCTCAAAATCATTTAACCCTAAAATCCGGCTAAAAACCACTTTTCGCGCGGTGAATAGGAAACGCGGGAAGATCATTTGCGGCGCATACTCCAGTTTGACCGGGTTGATCAAATCCAGCGCCGAGCAGGTAAAAGGTTTGTCGTGAGGGTAATGTAGATCCAGGCCGCTTTCTCGCAAAGCCCCATCCAACCCATCGATGAATTGTGTCCAGGCCGGGGTTTCTTGTACCTTCCAGCGCAGCACATGAGTCTGCCAAAATTCCGCCAGCAGTTGAGTCAATCCATCCGTATAAATCGGGAACGCCTCCAGCTTTCCAATCCGCGCCGCGATCTCTGGCAGCATCGTCTGGATATTTTGAATCCCCTCGGGTTTGAAGCGCTGACAAGTGATATGCACTTCCGGCACAACCCAACCATCAAACGTCTGCGCCAGCGTCTCTTGCACCCGCCGCAAACCGATCAGCTCGGCTTTCTCCGGCATCAGTAACACGCAGATATCGCCCGCTTTGGCCGCCCGCACAATGCTCATGGCATCACCCTCCCCAAATTAGCCGGAAATCATCGTTCCCCTCTTCTTGAATAATTCTAACACCGATTTTATTTTCCCATCACCACCGCGACTTCATCCGAATACAACCGAGTCCACCCCGCCGCCTCCAGAGCATCCAGCAAGGGAACCTGCGGCGGCAGCATCACCAGGTCTACGTTCCATCGCTCCAGGCTGTTTGCCCAGCCCTCCTCCGCATACACCATCGTCAACCACTCGCCGATAATTTCATCGCCAAACAAATCCGTGCGCCCATCTACAAACACCGGGTATTCCGGCAGTCGCCAGGTCAAGTACCCGCCCCATTCATAAGCATTGAGCAATCGTCCCTCCGGGCGCTCTGCCTTCATCCACTCCACCGCCCCCGCCGGAAAGCTTTGCCGCTCATACATTCCCACCAAAGCCGGGTGAGTCACCACATACACCTTGAGCACCGCCGCCACCGCCAGCACCCCCACAATCCCCAGGTTGAACGCTTTGCGCACGCCCAGGGGCAAATCCCCACTGGAAACCGGCTTGCGCCTCTTGTCGCGCAGCCCATCCATTGCCCGCGCCAGCACCGCCCAACCCACCCGAGAAAACAGCGGCAGCGCCAGCAGCGCAAACGGCCCAAAGTTACGCCGCGCGCTCAAACCCAGCGCCGCGAAGAACATCACCTTCAGCAGTTCGCCCGCCCGCGGGCGCTGGCCCGCCAGGCTCAACGCCCCCAGCAGCCCAACCAGCATCAACAGAAAGGGCATTTGCGCCGCCTGATGAAAATCCGCCGCCGCCCATTCCGGAATGGCTTGCTGCAACGCCCGCACTCCCACCGTTTGGAAGGGAATGCGCCACATATCCAGTCCATTCGGGTTCACCAGCACCGCCACCGCCGCGGCCAAAGTCCAACCGCCCAAAACCAACAGCTTACGTCCCTCTGGCGCGCCGGGCTGTCGGATCAGGCGCTCGAACAGCCCGCCCGCCAACTCACAGCCCAACAGCATCAGACCCAGCACGTAACCACCATGCAAATTGGACCACAGCCCAAACAACGGGACCAGCCAGAACAACCGCCCACGCCCGCGCTCGGAATTCAAAACTATCTGGTTGACAGCCACCAGGCACACCAGCGAAAGGATTTGCGGTCGGGCCGACCACACCGGCGCAACGACCATTGCGCCCAACACCACCAGGAACGCCCGCCACAACGGCGGACCACTCATCTGCCGGTACACCCAACCCAGGCTGAAAGCGGCCAGCCCCGCCACCGCCACGCCCAGACCCCAAAAACCCGCTCCACGGAAGAGCAGCGCCATGCCCACCTCGGACAGCCAGGAATGGTTGATCCAATCCGCGCCTGCCCGCGTATAAGACAGCGTATCACTCAACAGTGGCTGCCCCAGGCGCAGCGTCTCTTCGCCGGCGCGCAAGTGCCACCACAGGTCTGTGTCCAGCGGCGTTCGCGCCGCCATGATGAATACCAACAGCCCACACAACACCCCAATGAACAGACCGCTTTGATCATTCGCGGAACGCTCCGGGGATGCGGTGGGCGCTGGTTTCATGGCTGTTCAGCGCTCCGTTATTCTTTCAGACGCACGTAGACGTTAAACGTCCCGTCTCCCTTCTTGCCCATCTCCAATGCGAACAGTTTGGGATAGGCCTGCAAGAGCATCGAGAGCTGTTTGTAACCGTATGTGCGCGGGTCAAAACTGGGATCGAGCTGCCGTAAGTGCGTGCCCATCACACCCAGGAACGCCCACCCGTCATCTTGCACCGCCAAATCAAAGGCCTGCTTGAGCAGAGGCAGCGGCTCGGCGGGGCCTTCTGGCTCCTCCACGCGCGGCTCGATCTTCTCAATTTTCTCGACCTTGTCGCTTGGTTGGGTGCGTCTGCGCTGCGAAATGGATTGTCTCGGCGGCGGCGACTGGACCAGCTCTTTTTGCTGCAAGTTCTCGGTGAACACAAACACATCGCAAGCATTCACAAACGCCCGCGGCGTGGTCTTCTTGCCAATGCCCATAACAAACACGCCCTTCTCGCGAATCCGCGTCGCCAGGCGGGTGTAATCACTGTCGCTCGAAACCAGGCAAAAACCTTCCACCCGGTCTTCGTACAGAATATCCATCGCGTCGATAATCATCGCGCTGTCGGTGGCGTTCTTGCCAATGGTATAACGAAACTGCTGGATGGGTTGGATCGCGTGCGTTTGCAGCGTATCCTTCCAGCCGTTCATATTCGCAGTCGTCCAATCGCCGTAAATCCGGCGGATGATTGCCAGTCCGTATTTACTGGTCTCTGCCAGCATATTGCGAATCAGCGAAGGCTGCGCATTATCTCCATCAATTAACATTGCTATCCGCCGATTGCGGACAGCCCCCTGATCTTGGTCCATAGAAATTACCTTACTCCTGTTTACGTTTCATCCCGCATTCGATACTGAATAAAAAGCCCCAGCATTCCCAACATCACCCATACTACCCCGACCAGAATGCTGCGATTTTGTACCCCCGTGAACAAGTCCAGCAGGGTGGTGTTCAACCCGCTCACCACCGCTGCCGCGCCCATGAACGCCGTCGAAGCGCTAATCATGAATTTCTGGAAGTTAATCGCAAAAATGCCCGTGATCAACGCCAAAATAGCCACGATCATAAATTTTGCAGGGGTATCCACTGCCGGAGGAAAGCTCATCTCAGCCAGTTGGGTCAAGGCCTTGAAAGACACCGCGCCTTCCGAAAGGTTGAGGTAAGCCCCGATCACCGTGCCCACCAGGCCGCCCAAAGCCGCGCCTGTGACGAACACAATCACATAATAGAGAGGGGTCGCAATCAGCGCGCCAATCGTCCCAGCCACCAAAAAAGTCACAATTTGAGCAATGATCAACTGCGTTCCAGAAAAATCTGACACCACGGGCAGCAAACTCACTGCCACAATGCCCATGATGATAAAGCCCCACAGCGGCAGCATCGACTTGAACAGGCTGTAGCCCATGAAACATATGATGATGCCAAAGAAAACCAGGGCAGCTCCCTGGGCAGTAATCATTTCGAGCGTCTCACCCATCGCTCATCCTCCATCTCATATTATAGCTCATTTGGATTCGGCGCCGGAAAAGGCGATTTTTGGGGGAACCCGCCCCCAAACCTGCCACAGCGCTTCCCAGAGAGCCTTTATTATTTTACTCGATAAAGATGTATAATTTCAAAAATCGATTCCAAAGTACGCATCATAGCGTCGAATTCCTGGTTCACCGGAATTTCACCACTGCAAAACCTGGAGAACTTGATTCTTTTTTGCGAGGTATCTTATGAAAGCTTTTGTAGATCGCGATCTCTGCCTGGGTTGTGGCGTTTGCGAAACCGTTGCTCCCGAGGTATTCCAGCTCGGCCCCGATGCCATTGCCCACGTCCTCCTCGAGGAAATCCCCGCCGCGTTGCAAGCCGCAACACGCGAAGCGATGGATCAATGCCCCGAGCAGGCCATTACCATCGAAGAGTAAGCCTAATCGGCTAAGAATTCCTTCACCAGCCGGTTGAACACCTCCGGCTGCTCGCGCATCGGCCAATGCCCAGCATTGGCAATTACCTCCAGCCGCGCCCCCGAAATCCGTCGCGCGGCTTCTTGAGCATCCGCCAGCGGAACCAGGCCGTC
Organism: uncultured Anaerolinea sp.; assembly: GCA_964403875.1. GTDB lineage: Bacteria > Chloroflexota > Anaerolineae > Anaerolineales > Anaerolineaceae > Anaerolinea. The sequence goes on from CAYOHX010000037.1 coordinate 17,933, forward strand.
TTTTTCGCCGTGGATGATCAACGTGGGTGTCCGAATTTCATCCATCCGATCCACGAAACAGGTTTTCAATTCCTTCCAGCCCAACTCGGCGCGTTGAAACTCGGCAAATGCCTGCTGCGCCGAAGGGTTCTGAACGGCCTCGAAGACCTCCTCCACCAGCTCATCGGTGATGTTGCGCGAATCGGCGAAGATCGATTGAAGGCTCCAGCGCGCCAGCTTCTTATTCTTTCGCACCATCGCCCAGCTCCAATCCATGACTCCCCCCATGCGCACCATCAGGTAGGACAGCCTATGGCTCGGCGCTTTCCGGGCCAGTCCATAGCTATCCACCAGCACCAACCGCTCTACCCTCGTCGGATACGTCAGCGTGTAGGCCAATGCGCCGCCGCCGCCCATCGAAATCCCTATCAGGCTGGCGCAGTCCAAACCCCAATGCGCCAACAATCGTTCCAACCAGGTGGTCATCTGCCCAAAAGAATATCCGCCGTCCAGGAACTTCTGGCTCTTTCCATACCCAGGCCAATTCGGCGCGAACACCCGATGTTCTTCGGCCAAAACCGGCAGAGCCTCGCGCCAGGAGAGCATGGCCGAATCGGTCCCGCCACCATGCAGCAGCACTACCGGCGAGCCGCGTTCGCCCGCCGTAAAGTATTGAACTCGCAACCCGTCCAACGTGACGCTGTTTTCCTTAGCTTCGATCATCGTTCATCCCAGCGGTGAATAATTCTTCGTTACCAAACGGCGGAATATCCTCGATCTTTGCCCACTCCTCAACGTCCACCGCCAGAGGCTTCACCTCGCCGCTCTCCGGTGAGTACATGCCCATCTGGCTTTCGCCCGGAATTTCAGCCACATCCAGCACCTGCGGCATGATCGTGGCGCCGCTGCCCGACATGGATGAGGGGATGCCTTCATAACACAACCCCGATGGCGTTTGCAGCACCCGCACTACCTGTAGTTCTTCGTGCGAACGCAGCAGCAGCCCCTTGCTCCCCGGCATAATTACCCGCTCCAATCCTTCTGGCGTGGGCTCTTCTCGTCCCAGGGTCAGGCGCTGCCCGGCGGTCAACCACGCCTCACGGGCCATGTCCAGCAGCACACTCGCTCCGGGCCGATCTTCCACCAGCCGCGCCGCTTTCACCAGCACACGAGCCAGCACTTCGGGCTCCAACAGCCGCGCTGAAAGGCGCAAGCTTCCGTACGTCTGATCGAAGATTACCAGGAAAGGTTGATTTTCAGTAAAAACAGGCTGGCGCGCCTGGCGGAACACGTCCGCCGCCCAACCAATGTCGCCGCGCTCGAAGGGCACATTCAACAGGAACGCCTCGAACACCGCTTCCGCCAACGGCTCGGTCGCAATCCCGTCCGCCGCCAAATCCGGGTGCGTCATCATCACCCCGGTGGTAAAGTAATTCCGGTTGAAAAAGGGCTGATCCTGGAAGAAGCCTAACTCCCTCGGCAGCGGGTACAGGTAGGTGACTTCGCTTCCACCCCGGTTCTCAATCACCCCATTGATCGACTCGCGCACCAGCAGGTTGCCTTCCATCACCGCCAGTTTGTTGTGCTGGCGTGCCTGGTGAATCCCCGCGGCGGTGAGCTGTGGAAAAACCCGGTCCGGCAAGCGATTCGGACGGGTGGTGTAGCGCTTCTCGCGGCGCACCTGCACCTGGTGCGACTTGACCGTCACGCGTGTCACCCGGTAAGGCAGCGTGGCATAGTAATAGATCGCGCCAGGATACGCCTCGCGCATCAACTGCGCATGGCTCAAAGAGCCCAGCGAACTGGTGGTCGGTCCCTGCACCCGCTCCACCTTGAACTGGCTTTCCACCTCGCGCAACGGGAATGTATAATTGGGCCGCTCCTTGGCTTCGTTTTTCATCGCCAGCAAGTCCCTGGGAGCCTGCCCAGAGCGTTCCTTGCGGCACAAGTCGATGAAATTGGCCGGCCAGGCCACCGCGCTGGCAAACTCTTTGCTCGTTTTACGCAGCGCTTGCAGGGCCTGGTCGTGTTCTCCGCCCTGCCGCGCCAGGCACAGCACGTGAATATACTGAATGAAACGGTTCTCCAGGTACAGCGCGTTTTCGGCCAGAGGACGCGTGAAGAAGCTGGGCGGGTCCGCGAACACAGTCCGGTCGGTCACATCGCCACCATTGACCACAATGACTCGCCCGGCGGTGTGCCGTCCAATTCGCCCGATGCGCTGTTGGAGACTGGTCGCCGAAGAAGGCACTCCCACCAGCACGCACGTATCCAGATGCGGAATATCCAATCCCAACTCCAGCGCGCTGGTACTGATCACGCCGTTCAGCGTGCCTTCCGCCAGCTTCTCCTGGATGAATTTGCGGTCGTTTTCCTCATATCCCGCCCGGTAGGGCAGAATGTTCAACCCTTCCAGCACGTGCTTCCACTGGCGAGTCGATTCGCCTTCTTCCACTTCGCCCTCTTCCTCGGCGGCTTTCTCGTTGGCCTCGCGTCGGGCTCTCGCCAGGATCGAGGAAATCAGTTCCACCTGCTTGCGGCTGTCCACAAAGGTGATGAAGCGCGATTTCTGCTGGTTGGCCAAATCGTCCAACAAATGCACCACTGCGTCCAGCACCCCTTGTTCGGCGGGAGGATCCACCAGCAGCACCTCCAACGGGTGGCGTGGCGAGGTATCCATCTCTGCCCCAATCAACTCGAAATGCAAGCCAAACAGGCTGGCAAGATGCTCTTGTGGCTGCGCAACTGTAGCCGAAGCCCCAATCCACACCGGGCGCGAACCCAACAGCCCCAGCACATGCTGCAAGCGCCGGAACAGGAAAGCCGCATTGGAACCGAACACGCCGTTATAAGCGTGGACTTCATCCACCACCACCAGGGCGGTATTCGCCAGGAATTGCTGCACCGCGGGCGCGTTCATGTTAGAGAACAACCACGCGTGTAGAATATCCGGCGTGAACACGACCACCCGCGACCGCTCCAGGACGTTCAGACGGATACCCGGCGGCACGTTGCCATCGATGCGCCCCACGGTGGCGTCCACTCCCGCCGCCTCCACCGCCTTTTCCCAACGGTCGCGTTGTTCATTGCTCAAGGCTTTCATCGGGTAAATTGCCATCACCCGAGCCTTGGGATTGCGCGCCAGCAGGTCCAGGGCCGTCAGTTGGAACACCAGACTCTTCCCCGAGGCCGTGCCCGTAGACAGGCACACTGGCTTGCCCGAAAGGGCCAATTGCAAAGCAGCCTTTTGGTGGCGATAGATGCCTTCAGGGTGACGAGTATGCAAATATGTCCGCGCGAGCGGCGATAAGGTCAGGTCGTCGACCGTCTCCACGGTCGCCGGACGCGCATCGGTATGCAGCACATCCACGACCCGCCAGCCCTTTTCTGTGAAAAACGATTGATTGCTCATTGGAATAGTTCCATTTTACGCTATTTCGCGTCCTAACACCACCACTGTGACATCATCATCTTGAGCGCCACCGGTAAATTCTCGCAGCGCATCGGTGAGTTGCACCCGCACTTCATAAGGCGGCAGCCCGCGCAAAGCCTCCACCTTCTTCTGCAATCGCTCCATTCCATAGGCTTCCCCCTGACTATTGGTCGCGTCGGTCAAACCGTCGCTGTATATGACCACAAAATCACCCGGCTGCATGGAAAGCTCACCCTGTTCATACGTAGCATCTTCCATCGCCCCCACAGCCATGCCTGTGCGCGTCAAGTACAGCGAAGGCAGGGCTGGGTTGGCCCGCACCACCAACGGCGGCGGATGCCCTCCATTCCCATACAACAGCTTGGAACTGTTGGGCTCCACCAGCACATACACCACCGTCACGAAAAGGTCCGAGCTGGTATCTTCCAGAATGCGCTGATTGAGCGTTTGCAGCGTGGAGGCCGGCCCAGCGTCACCGCTCAACGCGTGGCTGCGCAGATACGCCCGGCTGAGAGCCATATACAGTGCCGCCCCCACCCCCTTATCCGCCACGTCAGCGACCACAATCCCCACTTTGCCATCCGGCATGGCAATGAAATCAAAAAAGTCGCCCGAGGTGTCACGTGCCGAAATCAGCATGGCCGAAAGGCTCCATCCAGCCACCTGGGGAAAGTGATCGGGGATGAAGCTGCCCTGAATTTCACCGGCCAGGCGCAGCTCCTGCTCCAGCCGTTGGTGCGCGCTGGTTTGCAGGTAGATCTTGGCCCGCCGCAGCGCCAGCGCCACCTGGTCTGAAAGCGTTTGTAAAATGGGCAGGTAAATTTGGAACAGCCGCCGGTCGATGTAGCCTCGCGTTGAGATCGACAGGAAAATCCCCCCCACCAGCTCGCGGCTGTCCTCGTCCACAATCATCGCCAGGGCCGTGCAGCGTTCGGGTGTGCGCCCGCCCCAAGGAAGCGCGGACCCTTCCGGAAAGTTGTAGTTCCCGGGGTTCTCGCGCAGCCAATTCCAGGCTGCCTCGGGCACAGCTTCAAACTGGACCGGCTCATGCACCACCACCCGGTCAGGAAACAACCGAATTTCCAGCCGCCCGGGGATATACAACGAGTGATCGGCAATTCGCTCCCGGATCACGTTCAACTGGGCTTCTTCCTCCGGCACAGCCGTCAACAAACCCCGGCTGAGTGTCTCCAATCCTTCCAGAAGGCGGGCCTGCTGCTGGCTGCGCAAAGCCATCTTGCTCAAGCTGTGCGCCAGGTAACTCACCACCAACAACCCGGTCATCAAGAACAAAAACAGCCACAAACCATGATCCCCATAGAGCCCCGCCGCCAACACCGCGAAAGGCTGCCCCGAAGCCATCAATGCCGTGGTCACGAACTGGAAACGCAGGAAGCGCAGCGGGCGAATTCGCCCATCGATCCAGCGCAGCAGGTACAGCATCAGCAGCAGAAACGGCATGCTCAAGAGCTGGCCCAACAAGAAGCGTCCCAGCGTAGCCAGCAGCCCGGCCCAAATCACCAGGGGCAGGTACAAACCAGGGAACGGAATCCAGCCCCCCAAAGCCCGGTACATCCACAACCCGCCCAGGCAAGCCAGGGTCGTTTCTATCAGGGACAGGAGTTCATTTCTCACCAGCGTCCATCGCCCCGATTGCATTTGCTCGCGCCGCCAGCCTGTCACCAACCGGGCCACCCCTGAGATTACCCCCAGCCACAGGCCCACCGGCCCCAACAGCAGCGCCGCCGTCCAGATCAGCACCGCCTCCAGCGAACTGGCCACATCCGAAATGGCTCCGGGGCGCAGCTCGGCCACCACGAAAAACGACAACCGGTTGAACGGGTACAACAAAAGCAGCAGCGCCAGGGTCAACGGCCATTGAACCACCAGCGTCTCCCACCGGCTCACCGCAACCAGCCATATGAGCCCGCCCACTGCCAGCGGGACGGCATACAGCGAGCCCAAAATATCCCCCGCCGCAATTGCCCGGCGCTGGGGAGGCAAGGCTTCAAGTTCCGGCCAAATGCGCCGGCAGAAGTCCTCCAGGCGTGTGTACATCACTCCGCTTGATTTTTCCCCGCCCAATGGTCAATCAGGCGGATATAGAACTGAACCATTTTCGCCAACCCTTCCACAGAAATGCGTTCATTGGTCCCGTGAACGGTTTTCAAGTCTTCCTCCGACATCATATAGGGAGAGAAGCGGTAAACGTTATCACACACGCTGGTATAGTAACGCGAGTCGGTCGCGCCCACCACCAGGTAAGGGGCCGGAGCGGCCTCGGGGAATACCTCGCCAATGGTTTTGACTAGATCCTGAAAAGCCTCGGCTTCGGTGGACGAAACCGGCGACGCTTCCCAGCGCCCCGCCTCGGGAATATGTAGCTGGATGGCGTCATTGTCGATCACCTTACGCACATGCGCCACCACATCCGCGATACGATCGCCGGGCATCAAGCGGAAATTCACCGTCGCCTTCACCTGCGATGGCAGAATGTTATCTTTTACCCCGCCCTGGATCATGGTCACCGCTCCAGTTGTGCGCATCATGGCGTTTGTGCTAGGCCTCGCCGCCATCTTGCTCTGAATCGTTTTTCCCAGCAGCCATGTGTTGGCAAAAGCCATGCGCAGCCCAAACGCCAGGTACCCGCCCAGACTCTGGAACATATCGTACACCATCTGAGGGTGAATGGGCATGGGTTTGCTTTCCAGCCGGTTGATCGCCTGAGACATGATCCCAATCGCGGTATGCTCCGGAGGCATGGATGAGTGTCCACCCTTGGCTTCCACCTGCATCTCCAGCGACAAATACCCCTTCTCGGTCACCCCAATCAGCGCCACGGGCAGCCCCACGCCCGGCACCATGCCCCGCTCCACGATCGAGCCGCCTTCGTCCATCACCGCCGCCAGCCGCACGCCGTTGGCCTGCAACCGCCCAGCCATTTGCGCCGCGCCTTGCGATCCGCCAATCTCCTCATCGTGACCAAAGGCCAGATACACGGTTCGCTCTGGCTGATAACCCTTGCGCAGCAAATGCTCCACCGCCTCCAGCGGTGAGATGACCATACACTTTACGTCCAGCGCGCCACGCCCCCAAACGTACCCGCCGCCGATGAACCCGCTGAAGGGCGGCTGTTTCCACTCGTGCCGCGTCACCGGGTCCGCCGGAACTACATCCATGTGCCCCGCCAACAACACCGGCTCTAACTGCGGGTTGCGCCCCTTCCAGGTATAGAGCAAGCTGTGGCGATTCACCACCTCCACCTGCAAGGTGCTGTGCACCCGCGGGTACATGCGCTTCAATTCCTGGTGCAAATCCTGGAAAGGCTTGGGGTCGATCTTGGCGCGATCCATATCGGACACAGTTGGAAAGCGGATGGCAGCGGCCAAATGCTCGGCAATGATGTTCTCGTCGAGTTCATCCAGGTCCGCCGACTTCACGGGCGTGGGAGCCTTGCCATACAGGATCGTCCGGGCCAGCACAAAGGCCAGCATGAACAACAACAGCACCACCAGTACAATCACGATGCTCAAAAGAATGTTTTCCATGCCTGTCCTCCTGCCTTTCGGCTAGTCACTCGCCAGCGTATAGATTCGCTCGAATTCCGCCTGGAACGCGCGAGCCAGTTCCGCATCCTGAACGATCACCAGAGCTTCATCGTTGCGCGTGTCCGCGCTGCGAGTAAAGTTATAGGATCCAAAAATGACAATTTTTCCATCAATCACAATCACTTTGTGATGCATCAAACCTTCAATCCCGTCCACGCGCGCATCCAACCCCTTACCGCGCAATATTGGACACTCTGCCCCCGTCCCGTCCATCTGGTCTTCGTCACACACGATCCGCACGCGAACGCCTTGGGCCGCGCTGCGACTCAACGCCTCGCCCACGTCGTCCAGGGTAAAACTGTAAGCCAACATGTCCACACTCTCTTTGGCCCCAGCCACCAACTCCACCACATGCCGCGCGGGAGCATCCTCTGGCGAAAAGTAGAACTCCATGCGTGTGCTGCCCAGCATGACCACTGGATTGGGGGTTGGGTCGCTCCCATTCGGCCCAAATTTGTCTTCATCAAACATCTCGCTGAATTCTGTCGCAAAATTCTCCGCCGCTGCCTGCGAGCGAATCCGCACCAGGTTGTTATTATCATAAAAAGTGCCGCCCACGGTCAAATTCCACGACCCCGTCCACACTTCAGCTTCGTCGATGACCACAAATTTGTGGTGCATCAAGCCCTCGCGCCCATCTCCAACCAGTTCGATTCCCGCTGCCTGCAACTGACGCGGCCAATCTCCGTCCAGCGCATCGCTTTCCATCACCACCCGCACCTCGACACCCCGCTCGTGCGCTGCCAACAGCGCCTCCCCGGCCTCGTCCAGAGTCAGGTTATACATAGCCACCAGCACACGCTCCTGAGCTGCGTCGATAGCCCCCAGCAGCGCTGTCATCCCTTCCGGCAGCCCACGCGTGCCCGGCTCAGAGAAATACACCCGTAAGGCGGGTTGGTTATCGTTGGGCTCTGGTTCAACCGGCTCGGGCTGTGAAAGGCCGCATGCCGGTCCCGCCAACAGCCCTATTAGCAAAATACCAGCCATCCACGGAGAAAACAACTTCTTTGAAACTGCCATCCATTTCCCCAATCACGTAGAATTACGGAAGCACCCATAATTGGGGTGGTTCCAGGCGAATATTGAACTTTAATTCCTGCAGTGCGTCTTTTCGCCCTGCTTCCAGGCTCATCACCATATTTTCGCCCATAGCTTTCACGTCTCCAGGCGAAATGACCACTGGCTGGAACTTCCCCGGCGATCCTGGTTTCATCTCAAAAGGCTGGTTGAGCAAGCGCACCCCCAGTGAAACGGCCTCTTGCACGGGCAGCTTGAAAGCCGGCACAAAGAACAGGCGGGCCATCGACCAGAACTGGTTCATCTCCGCGGTCTGGTTGCCCTGATAAGATTTTCGCAGCACCGGGGTGACCGATCCGCGCGAAACCCAAAATGGCTTGCCCAAGGCTCCCGCCGGAATACCCGCCGAAAAAAACACGTCCAACGGCTTGACGCCGCCTTCTTCTGCCAGCAGCATTCCCTGCCCGCACTGGCTGCACACCCAAGCCACCTCGTCTATCTGGGCTGGCACGGGCATCGCGCAGCGCGGACACTGCAATGGAATCAATCGAACCGCTGCATCGCTCATAGTTTGCCTATCTTGTCCACCAACTGCGAGACAACATCCTCATCACCGTCTAAATTAATCATGGGCAGCGATGGAGTCTCTTGATACCGGTGGTATTCGTGGTGTTCGCCGTAACGGAATTTCCGGAAGGCCGCGTACATAATTCCCAGGCCAATTGCTAACGAACCCAGGGCAAAAGCGGCTGTGTCATCGTCCGCCATCGAAAGGATCAAGGTGGAAACGTCCACCGCCAGGAAAGCCCCCAACGCCATCCCACCTACCAGAGTCAATGCGCGGGTAAGCACGTTGCCCGGCGCCTTCCCAAAAAGGATCTCGCCGCTGTACCCATCCACCACCACCTGGAAGGACCGCTCTTTAAACAAGTAGCGCAGCACCCAAACCGGGTAGTACACCACGCCCAAATGCGCCCCCAACAGGCGGGTGAACAACTGGGAAGTGCGTGAAAGTTTCACCTCACGAGCCACCGTGGCTTCAAAACCGCGCCGGGCTGCTTCCAGAGCCGCCTGCTCGGAACCCACCGGTTCGAAAACCATGCCGCTGCGGTGCAGCGCTTCGCTGTTGAACGGCTCCAGCGGACGGTTTTCCAGCGAGATTCGCCGCACGCCAAACTCGCCCACATCACAGGCCACGCCATTCCAGCTCAACTCGCGCGCCGTGCTCTTTTCTTTCGGCACGTATCGGGCATCGTCACCGCTGCCGACGCGCTGCTGCCCAAACGCCCAGGCCACGCCCTGCCCCCAGGCCGTCCAAAACGGCAAATGCACCAGGAAGGTCTCGCTCAGTTGGGCCGAGCTGCGCGCATTCGGCGCAATATTCATGTTGCTGCTCAAGAACGTCGTCAGGGCTTGCTGAGCCTGCTCGTAGCTCACCCGCTGCGGAACCTGGTAGCGCCGCACGCCGCGTTCCCCGCTCACCGCCGAGCGCTGCTCGCAGAACGGGCAAATCACCAGCGCCTGTCCTTCTGGCACCGTGATGGTTCCGCCGCAGCGCGGGCACGTCAATCCGCTCAAAGCTGTATCGCTCATACTTTTGATGCCACCCAGGAAGCCCAAGCGACGAGAAACGGAGCCGCCACCAGCCCCGCCCCGCTGCAAATCAACAGCCCAGTTTCCAGTCCGCCCGAACCGGAAAGAGCGCCAACCACAGGCACGGACGCAATGCACAGGTACACGGCTGCCGCCACCCCACCCACCAGCCGGAAGGGCATCTCGTCTTTGGCTGGGAAGATATTGGCCAATACGGTTCCGTTAGCCGCGTCCACCACGGCAGTGTATGTCTGGCTCTTGTGGGCGTATTTGAACACATAGATCGGCACATGCACCAGGGCAGTCTCACGCACCTCCCCCTTCGGGTGCGCCTGCTGGAACCAACCCAGGGCAGCCTCCAAGGGCACGCTGGGGGGCTGGCTTTGCGAATCCAGGGCCGGATCGTATTTTAGCAAGTCCCCTGCCGGGATATTCAAGCGCGCCAGTTCGGTCACCGAGGTGGCAGCCGCGGGCTGCAGAGCCGTTTCCTCTTTTCCTCCCGCGCCAAACTTGAAGTACCACAGTGGGAAATACTGAAAATCACGCCCGGTGATCTGTGATTTTTTATCCAGGTCTTTCACCGTCTGACTGCCAGACATCCAGCGAAACAACGCCGCGCTGGCCTGATCTGTATTCAAGGTGGGAGCCACGGACCAGTGGAACACCACCCGGCGCTTGTCCACGTAAACCGTTGCGCTGCAATACGGGCAAACCAGAAAAATCTGGCCCTCGTCCGGGTGCAGCTCCCCGCCGCATTGTGTGCAGTTCAAAGTAGTCGCAGGGTTATTCATATTCATGATTATAGCGCATTTGAACGCCCCCTTCAGTCACCTCGGGAATAGGCGTGATGAAAATTTACCCTATTGACAAACCAATCCAAAACGCCGATAATATCATAGAATTTTTGTTCTACATAAAATATGTGACTTCTCACGGTAAGGGTGAAAAACCCTGAATTTGAGGTGTTTTCAGGAACTTCCCCAACCTCGGTGAGTAGATACGAAAATGACGCGACTCCTCTTTCTCCCTTCTCCCAACACGCTCCTCTGGCTGGATGTGCCTGTCCCGCCCGAAGCAGTTCTGGCTGCCATCGAGCGCGGCGAATGGATTCCGCCCGCGCCTTTCGAACACGTGCCCATTGCCAGCCTGCAAGCCGTCTGTCAGGGCGACCTGGTCACCGTCACTGCCCAACCGTTGGCCCCCCAATCCGCGCCCCATCTGACCACGCGCCAACGCCAGGTATTGAGCCTGCTCGCCGAAGGTCTCACCACCCGGCAAATCGCCTTCCGCCTGGATTGCACGCCCCGCGCGGTGGCGTATCACGTAGCCGAGCTGAAAACACGTTTTAATGCTCGCAGTCGGGCCGAATTAGTCCGCAAGTCGGTCAGCTCTACCCCACCGCCTTCCACACCTGATACAACGCCAGCCGCCCGCCTTCGCCGTCCGACTCGTACGTCTCGCTGATCTCAAATCCGCTTTGCACGGCCAATTCCGCCAGCTCTTCTCGGCTGAACAGATGCACATAGCGCAGGCCAACTTTTTCCACCTGCCCCGGCAAGGCAAAACGCCAATCCAACAGCGTGTCCCCCGGTTCAACGTCCGCCTCGCCCAACCCTGCTTTCTCCCAGGGCAGCCGCCGCGCCATCAGCTTGGGGCTGTGTTGAAACTGCCACTCAGAATGCGCCAACCATCCCCCTGGCTGCAACAGTTCCCTAGCCTGTCTCAGCACGCGCAATCGAGCCGCCGCCGAAGGCACATGATGCAGCGCCGCGAAGGTCAGCACCCCCCGAAAAGTTCCTTTTTCCAACCCACCCGCCCAATCTTCCGCCCCAAGATTGGCTACGCGAAATTCAACGCGCTCGTCCTCACCCACCAGCTTGCGCGCTTCCGCCAACAACGCCGCGCTAAAGTCCAGCCCTAGATAATGGCTGGTCCTGCCCGCGTGGATCCAGGCCTGGGCCAGCGCTCCGCTCCCACAGCCCAAATCCACCCATGCGCCCTCATCCGGCAGCATCGCCAATGCCCGCCGCACCCCATCCTGGATGCGCCGCCGCGTCTGCGCGAACGCCCCCGCGAACTGCTCATAAAAGCGCTGGTTGAGGGAAAGTAATGTGTCTACTGTTTCGGTTTTCACTTTCTAAGTTTATCACACGGGTAGGAGCTATAAGCCGTAAGCCTTTAGCCCTAAGCCAGAACATCTTTAGCAAACGGCTTTTAGTCTCCTCTGGCGAATGGCTTACGGCTAAAGGCTTATAGCTCCCCCTCCCCCCCTATGGTATCATTCCCCTCATGGAACAAGACTGGATCGACTCCCACACTCCCACACCCGAGAACCGCGCCTTGGCTCTCACCGTGCTGGACGAAGTCCGCTCCGGTATGGACGTGCTGCGCGCCCTGCGCCGCCACCCGCTTCCCGGCGGTGGCTACCTGCCCAAATCCATCCTCGTGCAAATTTATCACCAGCAGGTCAACAGCGGCGAATGGCCCGCCGACCCTGCCTTCCTGGCTCGCATCCGTATGAAGCCCGTGCGCACCCTCTCTGGTGTCACTACCGTCACCGTCCTCACCCGCCCCTATCCCTGCCCCGGCAAGTGCATCTTCTGCCCCACCGCCGCGCGCATGCCCAAATCCTACTTGCCCGACGAGCCGGGGGCCATGCGCGGCCTGCAAAACGAGTTCGACCCCTACCGCCAGGTAGCCACCCGCCTCCAATCCCTGGTCGCCACCGGCCACCCCACCGACAAGATCGAACTGCTCATCCTCGGCGGCACCTGGGACGCCTACCGCCGCGACTATCAAGAATGGTTCGTGCGCCGCTGCTTCGACGCGCTCAACGAAGTCGAATCCGCCACGCTCGAAGAAGCCCACCTGCGCAACGAGACCGCGCCCCACCGCAACGTCGGCCTGGTCATTGAAACCCGCCCCGATGAAATCACCCCGGCCCAACTGGCCTGGCTGCGCCGCCTGGGCGTCACCAAAGTGCAAATGGGCGCTCAATCGCTGGATGACCGCATCCTGGCGCTCAACCAGCGCGGGCACACTGCCGCCGAAACCCTTCGCGCCACCACCCTTCTGCGCGCGGCGGGCTTCAAAACCGTCCTCCACTGGATGCCCAACCTGCTGGGGGCCACCCCCGCCTCCGACCGCGCCGATTTCACCAAACTGTGGTCCGATGGCTACGCACCCGATGAAATCAAAATCTACCCCTGCCAGCTTCTCGCCAACGCAGAGTTGTATGCCTACTGGCAGCGGGGTGAGTACACTCCCTATACCCAGGAAGAACTGGTGGCGTTGATCGCCGACCTGAAAACTACCGTTCCCGACTACTGCCGCATTAACCGGGTCATTCGCGACATCCCCTCCACCAACGTCGTGGAAGGCAATCGCCGCACCAGCCTGCGCCAGGATGCCCTGGCCGAGCTGGCCCGCCGTGGTCAAACCTGCCGCTGCTTGCGCTGCCGCGAGGTGCGCGGCGAAACGATCGACCCCGCCGAGCCACGCCTGGTTGATCTAACCTACCCGGCTTGTACTGCCGAAGAGCACTTTCTCCAGTTCGTCACCCCCAACGACCTCGTCGCCGGGTACCTGCGCCTGTCGCTGCCCGCGCCCGCCGCCCCCGATTTGAGCGCCGCCCTCCCAGATCTGACCGGAGCCGCCCTCGTCCGCGAGGTGCATGTCTACGGTCAATCTCTGGCTGTGGGCGCCGAGCAAGCCGGGGCCGCCCAGCACATCGGCCTGGGCACCCGCCTGCTCGAACAGGCCGCCCAACTTGCCCGAGCCCGGGGATTCCAACGTCTGGCCGTCATCGCCGCCATCGGCACCCGCCTATATTATGAAGCCCGTGGCTTCCAGCGCGGCGACCTCTATCTTGTCCAGCCGCTCACTCCCCAAAGATAAACCGCAGCCCCCGGTTGAACGCCTCCGGTTTCGTCCCCGCATGGCGCTCGCCCTCGATCACCTGCGTCTCCAGCACCAGTCCCGCGTAGTTGCGCCCGCGCAGCACATCCATGAACTGCTGCACCGGAAAGGCCAACGCCTCCTCTCCGCCCACCGTCAGGTGCAGCCGCACCGGCAAATCCTGCCGCGCCGCGAAATATTCTTCTTCTTGCTTGAACGCATAGCGGTTCCCAAACGTCACCGCCGGGCTGGCTGCCACATACCCAAAGAACAGCTCCGGCTCGCTGAACAGGCTGTACAGCGTAAACGTCCCGCCAAAAGAATGGCCCATCAGCACGCGCTGCTCCGGGTCGGCCCGATACTCCTGCTCGATGAACGGAATAATCTCTTCTTTTAAGCAGCGTTGGAATCTGCGCGCCCCGCCCGACCCACCAATGGTCTGGTCCTGCGCCGGGGTATAATCCATGGCCCGCAGCGCCCCGTAATCCGCGTCTTCGCCCGAGTAGGTGATCCCCACGATGAGCATCTCGGGCACAAACCCATCGTAATACAGCCCGCCATAGATCGAATCCAGCATCTTAAAGTCCCACTGGCCGTCCAGCGAGTACAGCACTGGATACTTCTGCCCGGCGTTTTCATCATACGAGGCCGGGAAGCGAATGTACAGATCGTACTCCCGCCCCGTGATCGTAGATTTTAAACTCCGCACCTCCGTGTCCGGCAGGCTCAGCGGCGGGTAACTAGCGCCCTCGGTCTGCGCCTGGGTATGCTCAGCGCACCCGCCCAGCCATGTCGCCACGAATAAACTGAACACGAGCAATCCTAATCGCAAACGCGCGGACATATTCACCCCCTACCGGTCGCCTTTCGCCGGTAGACCACCCGTGTTTCAGAAGGGTGGTTGGCCCCGTTGCCGTACACGATGTGAACCTTGGGGCTGCGCAGCTCCAATTCGTATTGTTGCAAAAGCAGCGCCGCGATTACTGTCATCTCGTTCTTGGCGAAATTCATCCCGGTGCACTTGTGTACGCCGCCGCCAAAGCCCACAATCGAGAACGGGTTCTTCCCCTCGCCTCGCTCTGGGGACCAACGCAGCGGATCGAAGCGCTGCGGCTCGCTAAAAACCTCCGGCAGGAAATGCGAGTTGGCGGCGTTGACAATCACCCGCCAGCCACGCGGCAGTTGGTAGCTGCCAAAGCTCAGTGGCTCTTCCACCGTGCGCATTTGCAAATCCGCCGAAGGACGGATGCGGGTGGTCTCGTCGATCGCCCAGGCCAGATAAACCAGTTGATTGATTTTTTCTTGATCCAAGGGTTCGCCCACCGTCAGCGCTGCATCGATCTCCGCCTGAGCCCGCCCCAAGGTTTCGGGGTGCTGCAACAGCAAGGTGACCAGCCAGGCTGCTTGCCCGGCGGTGGTTTCGTGCCCGGCGAACAACAGGCCCGTAAAAATACTGACGATGGTTAAATCGTCCATAAAACTGCCGTCCTTCAACGGAGTCTGGAGCAGCGTCGTGATCAGATCATCGTAGCGTTCAGGGTTTTGGCGGCGCGCATCGATCAACCCCTGGAATACTTTGTAGATTGCGGCTTTCGACCGGTCGCGGCGCTTGAACTTGGGCAGCGGCCAGTGCGGCGGCAGGAGCGGATCCAGCGAGCGGCTGATATCGCCATACATAGCCCAAAATTCAGCGCCTAATTCGCGCTCGTAATCGGGGCCAATCAAAGCCCGCCCGGCCACAAACTGAGTCAGGCGCAGCATTTCGGCTGTCAAATCCATTTCGCCACTCTCACCCAGCCCATCCAGCCAGCGCTGCACCTCGATATTCATCGCCTGAATGTACTGGGCCATGCGTTCTCGCCGGAAGACTTCTTGCAGCACCGGACGCTGGTTGTAATAGGTCTCCTTGTTCGCTGTGAACAGCACTTCACCAATCGAGGCCTTGAGAAAGGTGTATGCTTCCTGCATGTTCAGAGTGCGATCGGTTTGGGTATAGAAAATTTTGTTATATTCAGCCCCGCTGACCACGGCAGCGTACTGTGGGCCAAGTTTAATGGTGAAAATATCACCATGTTCGGCATGCCCACGGCGAACAAATCTTCGCGGCTGCGCATCATTTCCAGGGCATGGCCCAGGACGGGCAAACCACCGGACACAAGCGGAGGAAGGGTTGCGTTCATTTTTGGTTCCTTTCTTTACAACAGCCTTCAAATCTGAGGAAGCACGATCTTCGAGAGCCAAACTTCGGATGGAACCGCGGCCCTACTCCAGGTTGCGGTCATCGCCTCATTCTCAAGCGAATAGCAGCAAGCTAATAGCCATCACCACCATGCCAGAGATCACCCCATAGATCGCAAGATGATGCTCGCCGTAACGTTCTGCGGTAGGCAGCAGTTCATCCAAGGAGATATACACCATGATGCCGGCAACACTGGCAAAGACGATGCCAAACAACGCATCACTGAAGAAGTAACTTAGCACGAGAAATCCCACCAAACCTCCAACCGGCTCGGAAAGGCCGGAAAGGAAGGAGTAGAAAAACGCTTTCTTGCGATTACCCGTGGCAAAAAAGATCGGCACCGAAACGGCGACGCCTTCTGGAATATTATGAATCGCAACAGCAACGGCAATGCTGAGGCCCAGCGTGGGATCTTGCATTGCGCTGGTGAAAGTCGCCATTCCCTCGGGAAAGTTGTGGATTGCGATGGCCAACGCGGAAAAAATGCCCATGCGGAACAGCGCCGGGTCATTTCTTCGGGCCGCATCCGTGCGCGGAGCGCTCATATCATTCACATCCCGCGTTTCGTGGGGGTTTTCGTACTTGGGCACAAGCTTGTCGATCAACGCGATGATCGCGATTCCACCAAAGAAGGCCAGAGTCGTAATCCAGTACCCCCGAGCGCCATAGACTTCTTCCAGGGATACTCTAGCCTTGGCGAAAATTTCGATCAACGAAACGTAGATCATCACACCAGCCGAAAAACCGAGCGCGACGGATAGAAATTTTTGGTTGGTTTGCCGGGTATAAAAAGCCAGTGTACTGCCTATCCCGGTAGACAACCCGGCGAATGCCGTCAGCCCAAAAGCAAACAAGAATTGGGTTGTTGTGAACTCCATAACATACCTTTTCTTGAATTTCAGAAAACGCGATGTGACAACATTCTAGCAGATTGTGCAGGCAGGGCGCAACCGCTACCAATCCCGGGTGTATAACCACATGTCGCGCTCATTGGGCGCCTTCATCCAACGCTGTCTGCTTACTCCTTGAAGATGAACCGCAGCCCCCGATTGAAGGCCTCGGGCTTCACGCTGGCATGACCATCATCCTTCACCACCATCGTCTCGAGCGTCAATCCTTCATATTTACGCCCCTCGAGCACCTTGACGAACTTCTTCACCGGTCCCGCCAAACGATCCACCTCTCCCACAGCCAGGGACACGCGCCCCGGTAAATCCTTGCGCTTCGCGAAATATTCCGCCTCATGTTTGAAAGCAAAGTCTTCCGCGTAAGGAACCGCCGGACAACACGGCATATATCCATAGAATAGCTCCGGCTCGCTAAACAAGGCGAACAGCGTGAAGCTCCCCGCGAATGAGCTTCCAGACAAAATCCGCCGGGCCGCGTCCGCCCGGAATTCCGACTCCACGAAGGGCATGATCTCTTCCTTCAGGCACTGCAAGAACTTCGGCGCATCGCCCGAACCGGCCAGCCCCCCAACGCTCACCGGCGTATAATCCATGGCTCGCAGCCCGTCATAATCCGCGTTCTCCCCGGAATAAGTGACCCCCACCAGGATCACTTCCGGGATGAATTTATCATAGACCAGCCCGCCGATGATCGCGTCCAGCAGCTTGAAGTCCCACTGTCCGTCCATTGCATACAACACGGGGTACTTCTTGCGCTTGGTCTCCGCATAGGATGCTGGAAGCAAGACATACAGATCATAGTCGCGCCCTGTGTTCTTCGATTTCAGGGAAATTACCTGCGACCCAACCTGAGTTACCAAAGGTCGGTTTTGAGTAGCCATAACGAATTACCTCCTGGAAATTCCAAACCTAGCCCGGAAAAATTTTCGCCAGCGATGCCGGCGCGTACTTTGCCACCATTTCATGCGTTAAGGCATTCTGTTTGCAGATTGCCGCGTACAAATCCACGCTCGGCCGCCGGATGCGCATTTGCGTGGCCGGGTCCAGGCCCCACAGCCCAAAGCGCTGCGACCAGCCCCGCTCCCATTCAAAGTTATCCACCAGTGACCAGTGAAAGTACCCCTTCACCTGGGCCACGAAATTCGAAGCTCGCCACACCTGATGAATATGCTCCACCAGGTACTGCGGTCGCATCCGGTCTTCCGAATCTTCCACCCCGTTCTCCGTCACCATCACCGGCAGATTGAACTTTCCGGCCCACTTCAGCCACTGCCCCAGCCCCTCCGGCATGTTCGCGATAAAACCCGTCCCGCTCATGGTTGCCGCCGGGTCATAAAATCCGTCGCGGAACAAATTACCAGGCTTGAGCAGGTTGAAGCGAACCATCTCCACCGTGTAGTAATTCACCCCGATGAAATCTTGCGTCCCAGCCGCTTCGGGCACATTCGCATTCTTCACAACCATGCGCAGCTTCCCATCCACCAACGCATCCATAAAGGACGTGTTGAAAGCTCGATTCATGATATTCGCGGGAATTCGGTCCAGAAATTTGACCGGTCCCGCCGGCCAGAACGAGCGCAGGTGAATTGCCACCCCCACCCGGGCTTCTTTTTGAATCTCGTGAATGATCTTATAAGCCATCGCATGGCCCTTAAGCATATTGGCCATCACATGGGCCATCGCGCCCATGTCTTTCTTCCCCGGCGGGAACTCGCCAAACAGGTAAGCGCTTACCGCGAACACATTCGGCTCGTTGATCGTGATCCACAGCGTGCAATATTCCTTCAGCGCTTCCACCGTCTTGCGCACGAAAGCGGCAAACAGCGCCGGGGTTTCATCATTCTCCCAGCCGCCTTTCTCATACAACCACAACGGCTCAGAGAAGTGGTGCAGTGTCACCAGCGGGGTCATTTTCCGCTCGAGCATCCCGCGCAGCATGGCCCGGTAGCGCTCCAGGGCTTCTTCGTCCCAACGGTCCGGCGCCGGTTGGATGCGACTCCACTCAACCGAAATGCGCTGCGCGTTCTGCCCGGTCTCGGCGGCGCGGTCGAAGTCCTCGCGCCAGCGCCCGCCCCACCAGTCGCAGGCCAACCCGGCCTTGTCCCCGTTGCGAATTTTCCCCTCAAGCTGTTCCCAGGCATACCAGTTGTTGTTGGTGTTCTGCCCTTCCACTTGGTGTGAGGCGGTCGCGCAGCCCCACAAAAAACCCTTCGGAAAATGAAACGTCGCCTCCGGCATTCTACCTCCCCATATCTCTCCACGAATTACACGAATTACACAAATTCTTAATGAAATTCCTTCTCTTATCTTAAAATTCGTGTGAATTGGTGTAATTCGTGGAGAAAACCTCTTCACTCTTATTCGCGCCTATTCGCGTTCACCCTGGCAAGGCCAGGGCTTTTCGCGGAGAAAAAATCCTCTCTTCCCTTCCATTCGCGGATCGTCTCTTACTTCCCGTTCTCGAAATGCGTCAAAGCCGGCTTGCCGATCGCATACACATTGAATCCCAATTCATAAAGCGCCTTGCGATCCAGGATATTGCGCCCATCAAACACAAAGGCCGGATGCGTCATCGACTTGAACATTCGGGCAAAATCCAACCGGGCATACTCGCGCCAATCCGTCAATACAGCAATCGCATGGGCTCCCTCCGCTGCCTTATACGGGTCCGGCTCATAGATCACCTTGTCCGCCAGCTTGCCCAGGTCCGCCCGTGCATTTTCCAGCGCATAGGGATCACTCAACACCACCTGAGCCCGCTCGTCCAGCAGCGACTTGCACACCGACAGCGCCGGCGACTCGCGTGTATCGCCCGTATCTGCCTTGAAAGCCGCGCCTAGCAACGCAATGCGCTTACCCGCCACCGTGTTGAACATAGCCGTAATCATATCGGAAACAAAACGCTGCTGCTGCCAATTGTTCATCTTCACCACCTGCTCCCAATACTCCGCGGCCTCATTCAGCCCGTAGTGTTGACACAGGTAGACCAGGTTCAAAATATCCTTCTGGAAGCACGAACCACCAAAACCAACCCCGGCTTTCAAGAAGTTCGGTCCAATGCGCCGGTCCATGCCAATGGCTCTGGCAATCTCGGTCACGTCCGCTTCCGTCTTCTCGCACAGCGCCGACACCGCATTAATGGATGAAACGCGCTGCGCCAGGAAAGCGTTCGCCACCAGCTTCGAAAGTTCACTCGACCACAGCCCCGTGGTCAGAATGCGCTCGCGCGGAATCCAGGAAGCATACACATCCGCCACCGCTTTCACCGCCGCCCGCCCCGACTCGGTATCCCGCCCGCCGATCAGCACGCGGTCGGGCTTTTCCATATCTTCCACGGCCGTGCCCTCGGCCAGGAACTCCGGGTTCGACAGCACATCGAAGTGCAGCCCGCGGTCATTCGAGTTCAAAATCCGTTCCATCGCCTCGGCGGTTCGCACTGGCAACGTGCTTTTTTCCACCACGATCTTCGAACGGCTCGAGTTTTCCACAATTTGCCGGGCCGTCTTCTCCCAATACTGCAAATCGGCGGCCTTGCCTGCCCCGCGCCCAAAAGTCTTGGTGGGTGTATTCACGCTGACGAAAATGATATCCGCCTCATCGATGTGCTTGTTGATCTCGGTCGAGAAGAACAGGTTGCGCCCGCGGGCCACTTTCACCACGTCCAACAATCCCGGCTCATAAATCGGCAGGTTATCCGACATCCACGCCGCAATCTTGGCTTCATTGATGTCCACCACCACCACGCGGTGCTGCGGGCAGTTCTTGGCAATCACAGCCATCGTCGGCCCACCCACATATCCAGCGCCAATGCAGAGAATGTTTGCCATAGAAAGACTGATCTCCTGTGTTAAATTTTTTAGATATTCCCCTCGAGTTCGGGCTTTATTCCCTCACTCAATTCCCCCATTATACCCCTAGCAATTTGTGGTAAACTAAACTCGCTAAACTGCTCTTGCCTGACAAGGACGATATGCCTTCGATCTATCCATTCACTGCTATTGTCGGCCAGGAACGCATGAAGCGCGCCCTGGTGCTGAATGCCGTCGATCCTCGCATCGGCGGCGTGTTGATTCGCGGCGAGCGTGGCACGGCCAAATCCACCGCCGCTCGCGCCCTGGCTGCCCTTCTGCCCCGCGTCAACGCGGTGGTCAACTGCCGCTTCGGCTGCGATCCCGATTCGCCCACCACCTGGTGCACCGAATGCCGCGAGCGCGCCGCCGAACAGCAAAGCCTGCCCTACACCACTCGCCAGATTCCCTTCATTAACTTGCCCGTCTCCGCCACCGAAGACCGTGTGGTCGGCACCCTCGACATCGAAGCCGCCATCCAAAAGGGCGAACGTCATTTCGAGCCCGGCGTGCTGGCAGCCGCCAACCGCGGTCTGCTGTATATCGACGAAGTCAATCTCCTCGACGACCACGTTGTCGATATTCTCCTCGATGCCGCCGCGATGGGTATGAACATTGTGGAGCGTGAAGGCATTTCCTTTTCGCATCCCTCCCGCTTCATCCTCGTCGGAACCATGAACCCCGAGGAAGGCGACCTGCGCCCCCAACTGCTCGACCGCTTCGCCCTGTCCGTCGAAATCTACGGCATCCGCGACGCCCGCGAGCGCGTGCAAATCATGGAGCGCAACCTGGCATTCGAAGGTGACCCGGCCAACTTCGTTGCCTCCTGGCAGCCCAAAGAAGCCGAGTTGTCCCGCCAGATCGAAGAAGGGCGCAAGCTGGTCAGTCAGGTCACCCATACCAGTCGCGACCTGCTCTCCATCGCTTCCCTCACGGCCTCTTTGCAGGTCGATGGGCACCGCCCCGACCTGGTCATTCTCAAGGCCGCTCGGGCCCAGGCCGCCTTTGAAGGCCGCACGGCCATCACCGCCCGCGACATCGCCCTGGCTGCCGAGTTGGCCCTGCCCCACCGTCTCAAGCGCACCCCCTTCCAGCAGGCCGCCACAACCATGGAAGAGCTGGCCGAACGCATTGAACAGTTGCAAGGCAAAAGCACCACCGGCCAGCCCAAAGAAAACACCAGCGCCACCGCCGACGAGCAGGACGAAAAAAAAAAGTAACTGACGGCGAAACCGGCAGCGAAGAACAACCCGAAAACGAAATCGAACCCTCTCGCCAGGACCCCTTTGACCAGGGCAACAGTCGTTGGTGGGAAGGCAGCAAGCCCGCAAAGATCGGCGAGGCCTTCGATCCGCGCCGCCTCGATACGCCCCTCGACAAGATGATGCGCCGCAATGCCGGACGCCGCTCGCGAACCTACTCCGACCGCAAACGCGGACGCTACATTTTCGCCCGCCCCGCTGGCCGCCGTCGCGACGACCTGGCCTTCGATGCCACCATCCGCGCCGCCGCCCCTTTCCAACGCCGCCGCGCCGAACAGCGCCGCCGCAACAAGGTGGCCTTTGCCGTCCATCCCTCCGATTACTATCGCAAAGTGCGCGTCCGGCGCGCCGCCAACCTCATCCTCTTCCTGGTAGATGCTTCCTGGTCCATGGCAGTGGCCGAGCGTATGGTTGCCACCAAGGGAGCCATCCTCTCTCTGCTCAACGACGCCTATCAGCGCCGCGACCGGGTTGGCCTGATCACATTCCAGCGTGACCGCGCCCTGCTCATCTTGCCCCCCACCAACTCCGTCCTTCTGGCCGAGCGCGCCCTGCAAGATATCCCCATCGGCGGCAAGACGCCCCTCTCTGCCGGGCTCGACCTGGCTTATGGCATCCTGCGCCGCGAGAAGATGCTCCACCCCGATATCCTGCCACTGCTCATCGTCCTCACCGACGGCGCCGGCAACGTTTCGATGGGCCACCTCCCGCCCCTCGAAGAAGCTCGCTGGTTGGCCGGGTTGATCGCCGGTGAACACATTCACGCGGTGGTCATCAACATGGAACACGCCGCTTTCGACCAGGGCCTGGCCCAGGACCTGGCCGACCATCTTGAGGCGCCTTGCTACACCATCACCGACCTGCGCGCCGAAAGCCTGTATTACGCCGTGCGCAACGAAATGCAGCAAGCCGTCAGCCGTGGAGACTCCAAAGCCTAAAACAAGCACTTATTGCTGCCAGCCCTTAGCTTACCTTACGACTGACAGTTCCCTCTCTCTGGCGGAAAGCGGATACCGACCAGCGCAAAGCCGACAGCTTGTTCTGGCTGACGGCTAACGGCTTACAGCTTTTCACTTGCACGCCATGCCTCCTGATGATATGATGGAGCCATGCGGAGGATTGCCGGCCCATGGAAGCCCAGATAAAAGATCGTCGAAACCGAGTTCGCGCCTGTCTGGTCATCATCATTTTATTCTCCATATCGGTCTACTGTGTCGGCCTGATGGTCGTCCAGGTCTACGACCTCAGCAATCGCCCTACCGCTACCCCCACGCTGACCTTCACGCCCAGCAACACCCCCACCCACACCTCCACGGCTACGCCCATCACGGCTACACCGACCATCACCCAAACCCCTTCGCACACACCCACTACCTCCATCACCCCCACCTTCACGGTGACATTCCTTTCGCCCACCCCCACCGC
>CAYOHX010000038.1:0-41061 GCA_964403875.1 uncultured Anaerolinea sp.
GCTTCGCCACTCACACACCCCTAAATGCGGATTTCACCACGCCAATTCCCAATGACCTATATCTTTTCAAGCGGGAAAACCGGCGTTTTTGGAACTTTCTGGTCTTTTCGGTTAAAATGAAACCACTATGCAATTGATACCCGCATTGTGGCTATGGATTTTCATCGCTATATTCGTGCTCACCCTGGCGGGGGCGTTCATCTTGTTTCGCCACCAGCGAACTCGCTTCGCGCGCCTGGAAAACCACCTGGCGGATACTGACCGCCGCCTGGAGACCGTCATTGGTCTCAACCAGGAACTGGCCCAAGCCGTGGATGAAAACGGACTGGTGCAGGCTTCGCTGGAGGCAGTCAACCAGGGGGTGGGCGGGTTGGGCTGCTCCTTTGTGCCGTTGGACCACTGGGGCCAACCGATGCAAGCTTTCACTTTTGGGCAAATGCCCGGCCCGGTGTTGAAAGGTTGGGCCGAACATCTGGCCTCCGAGCAGGTGCGCGGCAAATGCGCGGAATGTAAAACCCGCCTGTCTCCGGCGGGGCAGGAATGCCCGCTGCGGGTGGGTCCGGTGGGCGCGGGGATGAACATTGCCTGCCTGCCGTTGGAATTGGGTGAGCGCAAGCTGGGCATGATTAATATCTACTTGCCCGCCGAGCAGCGCTTGGGTGACGAGAAAAAGCGCTTTTTGAATGGACTGCTGCACCAGATGGCGCTGGCCATTGAGATGAAGCGTTTGCACCAACAAGAGCTGGATACCTTGCGCCAACTGCACCGGCTGCGCGCGCCGCGCTCTGATCTGGCTGCCAACTTGTCGGCGCTCCTTCAAGGTATTCGCCCGTCTTTGGGCATGGAAGGGCTGGCTGTGCGGGTGCGCCCTATGGCGGATGAACGATTGTCGTTATTGAACGTGGTCTCGGGAAGTCTGGAAGGAATCCCCGAAGCCGAGGTGGAACAGGCTGTCGAGCAGGCGGCGGTGAGTGGATTGGCGCAAGTGGATGAAACCGGCAGGCGCTGGTCGGTTTACCCGTTGACCCTGCCGGATGGCGGCGTGTTGGGCACGCTGCTGGCTTATCACCCACGCCTCGAGCAATTCCCGCAGCGTGTGCTGGGACTGCTGCAAACGCTTGCGGCTCAGGCGGCATTGTTGATTGAAAATGAGCGTTTGTCTCTGGCCTTGGAATATACGGTGGTCATTAAGGAACGTACCCGTCTGGCCCGTGAGATTCACGACGGGTTGGCGCAGTTAGTGGCTTACCTCAAACTCCAGTCTTATCAGATGCAAACGGCGGCCTCCCAGGGCGACTACCAACGCCTGAACAAGTTGCTGGGCGAGAACCGCGGGGCCTTGGAACAGGCCTATCAGGAGATTCGTCACACGATTGACAACCTGCGCATCTCGCCAGAGGATGGCCTGGTGAGTTGGGTGGAGCGGTTGGCCAAAGAGTTTGAGCAAAACGCCGGGGTGCGGGTGGTGAATTCATTGCAATTGGATGGCGTGGATTTGTCGCCCGAGGTGCAGGCCCAGTTAGTGCGGATTGTGCAAGAGGCGCTGAACAACGTCCACAAACACGCCGAGGCCAGCCAGGCGCAGATCAAACTGCGTGTGTGGCAAGGGGACGTGCTGTTGGAGGTGCTGGATGACGGGCGCGGTTTTGACCCGCTGGACGTGCCCCTGGTGGCGCAATATGGGCTGCGGGGAATGCGCGAGCGAGCTGAACTCATTGGGGCCGACTTCCAGATCGTGAGCCAACCAGGCCAGGGAACCGCTGTGCGGCTGCGCCTGCCCGCAACCTTACAGGAGAAGGTGGAATGAGTCAAAAGCGATACCGATTGGTGGTAGTGGATGATCACGTGCTCTTCCGGCGCGGCCTGGTAGGTTTGCTGGCCGAGATGGGCGAGTTCGAGGTGGTGGGGGAGGCCTCGGATGGCAAGGAAGCCCTGGAGGTGATTGCCCGAACGCAGCCAGAAATTGCTTTGTTGGACGTGAACATGCCCAGCATGGATGGAATCGCCCTGGTGCAGGCTTTGCGGCGGCAGCGCTCCACCTTACGGATTTTGATGTTGACCATTTCGCAGGAAGGCGAAGATCTGTTAGGCGCGGTGCGAGCTGGGGCGAATGGGTACATCTTGAAGAACACGGACCCCGACTCACTCCGCGCTGCGTTGTTGAAGGTGGCAGAAGGGCAGGGAGCACTCTCGCCCGAGGTGGTAGGGCCAGTGTTGGATGCGCTCAGCCGAACCGCGGTTTCGGAGCCAGCCACGCTGCTCAGCGACCGGGAATTGGAGGTGCTGGGATGCCTGGCGGAAGGGTTGACCACACTGCAAATCGCCATGCGCCTGTTCATTTCGGAGAACACGGTCAAAACGCACATTCGCCATATCCTGGAGAAGTTGGAAGCGTCCAACCGCACCGAGGCGGTGGGAAAGGCGACCCAGTTGGGGTTGATTCGCAAAGGGTGAAGCGCCCCCCGCATTGAAGGCCCGCCGCTACCAGCGAGGCCGAGGGTGATGGATAAATCATCCTTCTGAAAAATTGAGTTAACCCGTACGCGCTGGCTAGATGGATAGCCGGCGCGTATTCATTTTCGTATACTCATTGTTGGTGATCGCTTACGAAAAAGATGGAAAGGCTCGATCTAAGTGAGTAGATACCATATAAGGGATCGATTTGGTGGGATCGTCCCACCAGAGTCGCAAGAAACGTGTTCTCACGGTGAGCGTATCCTTTTGGTCTGGTTATAACTTTTGCCGGAGCAAACGCGTATGAGTGATGCGGAAAAGGGATCTCGAAAAAAAGTCTTAATAGCTTCCGCAAACCCGTTGTTCGCGAAGGGGCTGCAGAAGGTGTATGGCGAGAAATGGGGGTCGGAATCGGTGGATTTCAACCTGGCCAGCAGCATGGAAGAAACTCTGGCTCGCCTGGAAAGCTGGCAGCCAGAACTGGTCATTGTGGATTACGACGACCGTGCCATTCACCGCGAAGCATTCCTCAGTCATTTCATTTCGGGCGACCGCCCGATGCAGGTCATGCTGGTTTCGTTGCAGGCCAGTGGTGAGGTGGTGGTTTATGACCGCCGCACGCTGACCCCAGCCCAGGCCGAAGACTGGCTGGGCGCGCCTGCCCGGCCCGTCGAAGATTCTGCCAAACCCAAATCCAGGAGCGGTACTATGAAACATTTCTTGATCGTGGGGGCGTTGGTGATCGCCTCGACCGTCTTGATCAGCTTGTTGTTCTTTGCCGTGGGTCTGCTGCCAGATCAGGCCAGCACCCAGGCGGTGACCATCGACACGCTGTTCAATGCGCATTTTGTCATCATCGCCTTTCTCTTCTCGCTCATCACGGTTTTCATGGTGTACAGCGCAATCGTGTTCCGCAGCAAGCCCGGCGAAAAGCAAGAGGGGTCTTACTTTACGGGCAACACGCGCCTGGAAGTAGTTTGGACCCTCATTCCCTTGGTGACCGTGTTGGGCTTTTCCTATTGGGGCGCGCAAAACCTGGCTGAAATTCGCCAGGAAGCATCTCAACCCCTCAATGTGCGTGTGGTGGGATACCAGTGGGCGTGGTTGTTCGAGTACCCGGATTATGGGGTCACCTCCACCACCCTGTACTTGCCGGTGAACAAGCAGGCCCTGCTCAGCCTGACCTCGCGAGATGTGATTCACTCCTTTTGGGTTCCCGAATTTCGGGTCAAGCAGGATGTGCTGCCTGGTGAGAACCTGGTCAAGCAACTGCGGGTGACGCCCAACAAGATCGGAAGTTACGAGGTAATGTGCGCCGAACTGTGCGGCGGAGCGCACGCGTACATGAACAGTCCGGTGCAGGTGGTGAGCCAGGCCGAATTTGAGGCGTGGCTGTCTGAGCAGGTGAATGCCACGGAGGCTGACCCGGCTGTGCGTGGGCAGAAGTGGGCCGAAATCAACTGCACCTCTTGCCACACTCTGGACGGCTCAAAGCTGGTAGGGCCAACCTGGAAAGGGCTGTATGGCAGCCAGGTGGAACTGGAAGATGGCAGCGTCGTGACCGTGGATGATGCTTACTTGCTGGAATCGATCCTGGATCCGAACAAGTTGATTCACAAGGGTTATCCCGCCAATGTGATGCCTGCCACCTACGGTGATTTGCTGACCGACGAGCAAATTCAGGACATCCTTGCTTTCATCCAGACGGTGGATTGACCGGAGGGTTCGCTGATGAAAAAATTCCTTTCTTACGGCATTGTGCGCGGCGTGATCGGCCAACTGATCGGCACGCCGCTGGGTTTTGGGCTGGTGGCGGGTATCCAGGCGCTGTTGGGCCGCCCGCTCAACGCTGAACCAGCCTATGTGGTGGGCGCGGTGTTTGGCGTGCTGGGCTTTTTGATTGCATTGGGGGCCTTCAGCGATTGGACCCGCATGGCTCTGGGCGAGGAAACGCTGGAGCCTGAAGAGGTGCATGAAGCGCCAGGGGCTCGCCGCTATTGGGGTCTGAGCTTTGACCATAAAGTGATTGGCGTGCAATATGGCATCCTATCCATGATCCTGCTGGCATTGGGCGGCACGTTTGCGCTCATCTTCCGCACGGAGTTGGCGGCTTCGGGCCGGCAGTTCTTGTCCTTCCAGTTGTTCAACTCGCTGGTGGGCCTGCACGGCATGGTGCTGATCGCTTCGATCTTGATGGGCATTGCCGCCATTTCCAACTACGTCATCCCCCTGCTGATCGGCGCGCGAGATATGGCTTTCCCGCGGTTGAACGCGCTTTCCTTCTGGGTGGCGGTACCGGCTTCGCTGGTTCTGGTTTCCAGCCTGGCACTGGGCGGCTTTGAGACCGGCTGGACGGGCTATGCTCCGTTGAGCATCCGTGGACCGATGGGCATTCAATTGTTTTTTGTGGGGGTGTGGTTTGTGGGCTGGTCGTCCATTCTGGGGGCGCTCAACCTCATCGCCACCATTTTACGCATGCGCACCCCCGGCATGGCTCTCTTCAATATGCCCATTTTGGCTTGGAGCGTGCTGGCGACTTCCATCATGGCGCTAACCGCTACCCAGTTGATCGGCCTGGCCTTCCAACTGACACTGTTCGAGCGTTTGTTGGGGATGAGCTTCTTCGACCCAGCAGGCGGCGGTAACCCGATTTTATACCAGCATCTGTTCTGGTTCTACTCCCATCCGGCGGTGTATATTTTTGTGCTGCCTGGGTTGGGTGTGATTAGCGAGCTGCTGCCTGTGTTTGTGCGCAAGCCGTTGTTTGGCTACCGCTGGATTGCCATGTCTTCGCTGGGCATTGCTTTGGTGGGTTTCCTCGTCTGGGCGCATCACATGTTCGCCGCAGGCATGGAAGAATACCTGCGCGTGCCGTTCATGTACAGCACCTTGCTGGTAGCGGTTCCCACGGGGGTCAAGTTCTTTAGCTGGACCGCGACCATGTGGCAGGGCAAGATGCGCCTGCACACGCCTATGTACTTCTTGCTGGGGGCCATCAGCGTGTTCCTGGTGGGTGGAATCACAGGCCCCATGGCGGGAACAGTTTCTACCGACCTGCACATCACCGACAGCTACTACATTGTGGGACACTTCCACGCCACCATGTTCGGCGGCTATATCTTCCCGGTGTTTGCGGCCATCTATTACTGGTTCCCCAAGATCACCGGCAAGCGCATGAGCGAAAAGCTGGGCAAGTGGCATTTCTGGTTGCTATACGTTGGCTTCATGGTGACCTCGTTTGGTCAAATGCGCATTGGCTTGTTGGGCATGCGCCGCCGGATTGCCGATTACGACGCGGCGTTGGGCTTTGACCTGACCCACCTGATCATCACGATTGCCGGGTACATGGTGGCGGTGTCAGTGCTGTTGTTCTTCATCAACTTGTACCGCAGTGCGCGCGTGGGCGAAACAGCCAAAGGCAACTTGTGGGAATCGCGTTCGCCCGAGTGGCTGGCGCCCTCGCCCATGCCTGCGCACAACTACGATACGCCGGTGGTGGTGGTCGGCGAGCCTTATGACTACGGTTTGGAAGGCTCAAAGTATGTTGAGGTGAACCAACCGGTTGCGCCAGCCCCGCAGGCGGCGGACTGAGGAGGGAAGACACATGAATAAGAGAGACGATTTGAAACAAGGGTTGATTGTTTTCGTAGGATTGGCCGTGCTGACTGCCATCGAGTTTGTGGTGGCCATCACGCACCTGCCCGCGATCTTGCTGTGGGTGCTGGCCCTGGGTAAAGCCGGGCTGGTCCTCTGGTTCTTCATGCATGTCAAGCGCGCATTCCGCGATGAAGGAGGGCATTCATGACCGCTCATGCCGCAACGGCTCATCCAGGCTATGCCGATAAGCTGCGCACAGCGCGCATTGGTTTGTGGCTGTTCTTGATCTCTGACTCGTTTGTGTTTGGCGGGTTGCTTGTCTCGCGCTTTTACCTGTTGGGTGGAACCCGCCCCGAATTAGATCAGGTGGTGGGACTCATCGTCACTTCGGTGCTGCTGGTGTCGAGTTTCTTCATGAATCGAGCCGAAGTGCAAATTTCGCAGGGCAACCGCAAGGGGTTCCTGGTCAGTACGGCCATCACCCTGGTGCTTGGCCTGGCCTTCCTGGTGGGTGTGGTGGGCATAGAATGGCAGATTGCTCATTTTGGCCCCGATGACGGCCCGGCCGGCGCGGTTTTCTACATGATGACGGGAATGCACGCGTTTCACGTTCTGACCGGGGTGATTTTCCTGGCTTTGGTGCTGCGCAACGGCCTTCGCGGAAAATACAGCGCCGAGAAGCATTGGGCAGTGGAAGCGGCGGCCAATTACTGGCACTTTGTGGACGTGGTGTGGATTTTCTTCTACCCAGCCCTGTATTTGATCGGCTCCGTGGCCGGTTGAGGAATGGGAAAATGAAACGACTCCTGGTGTGGGTGGTGGGCGGAGCGGCATTGTTCTTCGCGGCGGCGGTTGGCCTGGTATTGGCCCAACCCTATACGCTGCGTGGATCGGCGATTGTGCCGCCCGCGCCCGCGCCGGAGATTTCTTTAGAAAATTACCGCCTGACCGGGGACCAGGGAAAGGTGGTTATGCTGGCCTTTGGTTACACCACCTGCCCGGATATTTGCCCGGCCACGTTGGGCGAGTTCAAGCAGGTATTGGAGGGGTTGGGTAAAGACGCCGCCAACGTGCAAATGCTGTTCATTACGGTCGACCCTGCCCGGGATACTCCTGAGCGGATCAGCGCTTATACCGCGGCCTTTGATCCACGCATCCGCGGTTTGAGCGGCAGCGAGGAAGACCTGCAAGCGGTTTGGTCAGCTTACGGCGTGACGCGCATCGTGCGTGAGGTGGGTTCTAAAGCAGGGTACCTGGTGGACCATTCCACGCGCATCTATGTGGTGGACCAGGCGGGGAATTTGCGAGCGACGTATGCGTTTGGAACGCCGGTGGCGGATTTGATAGCCGACCTGCGTTTTTTGGTGAGGGAATCGAGATGAATATGACCAAAGCCGTGCTGCTGCGAATTGGGATTTCGCTGGTCATTGGTGTGGTGGCGGGCTGGCTAATCAGCGAGGCCAGCTATCAGACAATGAAGGATCCCAACCGTCGTGATGTGGCCCGGCAGATTGAAATCATCATCCCCGAAGGCACCGCTGAACGGGTGTCCAGCGGGCAAGAGTCCTTGAGCCTGCCCGAGACGATGACCTTTGTGGAAGGTGACTTGTTGATCGTGCGCAACCAGGATTCGGTCAGCCATCAGTTGGGCCCGGTGTGGGTTCCAGCGCAATCCAGCGGGGTGTTGGAATTGGCCAAGGCCAATAATTACAGCTATGCCTGCTCGTTCCAGGTCGACCAGATCATGGGCATCAACGTTCTGCCCCGTCTGACGTTGGGCATGCGCGTGACCGGAGCCTTGATGATTGGCCTGCCAAGTTGGGTGATGATTGCGCTTTACAGCTTCCTGATCTTCCCGATGAAGCCGCGACCAGTTGCGCAATCGGTTTCGAGCGGGGGCGCGGCATGACGGCGCGCGTGGTTGGGTCTGAAAGCCGAGTGGATTTGCGCCCGCTGTTTTCGCCGCGCTGGGTTCTGGCGACGCTGGTGGTCATTGCCGCGGTGGGGGTGATGGTGCGGTTGGGGCTGTGGCAGTTGGATCGACTGGAGCAGCGCCGCGCTGCCAACGCGCAGGCTCTGAGCATGGCGGCGCTGCCTGCCCTGGATCTCAATCAGGCCTGGAGCACGGCTGACCTGACCATCATGGAAGGACGCGCGGCTACTGTAACCGGAACCTTTGTTCCGAATGAAGAGGTGTTGCTGCGCAACCAGGTGTGGAACGATTTGCCGGGTTATCACGTGCTGACTCCGTTGCGACTGGAAGGCAGCCAGGCAGTCGTGCTGGTGAACCGGGGCTGGATTCCGCTGGAAGAGGGCGGGCAAAGTCTGGAACAATACGCCGAGCCGGGGGTAGTGACGGTGAGCGGATGGATCCAATTGGGGCAGGTTGAGCCGCGCATGGGCGGACGCCCCGACCCAGAGCTGGCTCCTGGTCAAACTCGCCTGGAGGCGTGGAATTTTGTCAATCTGGAGCGAATCGGATTGCAGGTGAGTGGGGAATTGCTGCCAGTGTATCTGCTGGCTGCTCCGCAGGCGGGGGCGGCGCTTTTGCAACGCAGCGCGCCGGAAGTGGATTTGAGCGAAGGCCCTCACATGGGTTACGCTGTACAATGGTTTATGTTCGCGTCGATGCTGGGAGTGGGATACCCTTTTTATGTTCGCAATCAACTCAAACGACACTCGAGCGCGGGTTAATGGCTTGCGCTTTTTGCTGCTGGCCGCGGCGATCAGCATTTTGCTGATGATGGCCGCAGGTGGGGCCGTGCGCGTGCAAGATGCCGCGCAGGCTTGTCCCGATTGGCCCACCTGCTACGGGCAGTGGGGCATTCCCGAGGCGGTTCAAGCGCGCGTGCAGGTGCTGCACCGGGCGCTGGCGGGCCTGAGCGCTCTGCTGGTATGGATCGCCACGGCGTGGACTTTCTTGCGTCACCGGACGCGAACCTGGCTGAGCGTGCCTTTGACGCTGGCATCGGGATTGATGGTCGCGCAGGTTGTTTTGGGCGCGGGATTGGTTTCGCGTGGCGCGGAGGGGGCATTGCCCACCTTGCACCTGCTGCTGGCTTTGCCCGCCCAGGCATTGGTGATTTTTGCAACGGTGAGCGCGTTTTATCTGCAAAGGGAAACATTCGCGGCTGCCCGCCTGCTGCCTCGCTCACCGTTTGCCCGGTTGAGCCTGTGGACGGCTGTGGTGGTGTTGGCCTTGATGGTCAGCGGGGCCTGGGTGACCGCCAGCGAGGCGGGAACGGCGTGTCAGGGCTGGCCTTTGTGCTTGGGCGGCCTGCCCACCCAACCCCTGGGTTGGTTAGCTTTGGGGCATCGTTTTCTGACTGCGGTTGCGGGTGGACTGATGTTGGCCTTGTTCTTGCGGGCCTGGCGCTCGCAGCGCAGCCAACCGGTCATCTTGCCAGCGGCTTCGGGCGCGTTCATTCTTCTGGTTGGACAGGTGCTCATTGGCGGATTGAAGGTGACGCGCGGATTCCCGACAGACCTGGTGGGATTGCATTCGGTCATGTCAGCGGGGCTGTGGGGCGTGTTGGCGGTGCTGGTGACGGCGAATGCCTGGGTGGGGCGCAGCGCGACCGCAGAGGCTTTGGAAGCCGCCGAACCGCTGCCCTTCCGCTCACGCTTCAAGGATTTCATCCTGCTCAACAAGCCCATCATCGTCTTGCTGCTGCTGGTCACGACCTACGCCGGGATGGTGGTTGGGGGAAAGGAAATCCCTGGAGCGGCGCTGACTTTTTGGACCATGCTGGGCGGGGCATTGGCGGCGGGGGGAGCCAGCGCATTGAATCAATATATTGACCGTGAGACCGACAAGGCCATGCAGCGCACGCAGAATCGGCCGCTGCCGGGTGGGCGATTGAAACCCGCCGAGGGTCTGGCTTACGGGTTAGCAGCCTGCCTGGCGGCCTTCTTCTTGCTGGCGGGGTTTGTCAACTTGCTGGCGGCGGTGCTGTCGCTGGCGGGAATGGTTTACTATGTGCTTCTGTACAGCGTGTGGCTCAAACACCTGACCGTTCAGAACATCGTCATCGGTGGTGGGGCAGGGGCCATCCCGCCCCTGGTCGGCTGGGCTGCCGTGACCGGCGGGCTGGATATACCGGCTTTATTCTTGTTCGCCATTGTGTTCTTCTGGACGCCGCCCCATTTTTGGGCGCTGGCGCTGGTGCGCCGCAATGATTATGCGCGCGGCGGTGTGCCCATGCTGCCGGTGGTGCGCGGTGAAGTGGAGACGCGGAAACAGGTGTTGATCTACACCTTTGAATTGGTTGGGCTGACCCTGCTCATGCCACTCTTCCAGATGGCAGGCAGCGTCTACCTGGTCTCGGCGTTGGTGTTGGGTGGGTGGCTGATCCACACAGCCTGGAAAGTGTTCAAGCAGGGCGGCAACAAGACCGCCTGGAAGATGTACCGCTATTCGAGCATGTATCTGGCGTTCTTGTTCCTGGCATTAATGGTGGACGCGCTGGTTTAGGAACAAGAACATACAGGGGAAGACATGCATTTATCAGAAACCGCCAGTCGAAGAGACCTTCGTCTGGCGGTTTCGGTTGAGCGTTGAATTGCGAAATTACTGCAAACGCAAGAGCACTTTGCCCTTCTCCCACAATTGTTCCAGGCGATAGTAGTCGCGTTGGTCGGGGGAGAAGAGATGCACGACCACGTCGCCCAGGTCTACAACAAGCCAACCATCTTCGGGGCGGCCTTCGATTTTTGTGTCGAGTTTGTAAAGCTGATGGGCGTTTTCAACAAGCGCTTTTGCCAGACTATCCAGCATGCGGTCGCTGGTTCCATTACAAATGATGAAGAAATCGGCGAAGGGGGCCAAGCCCTGGATGTCGATGAGAACGATTTTTTCGCCTTTTTTGTCTTCGAGCACGTTGACCATGCTGCGGGCAACTTCCAAAGTGTTCAGTGGTTCACCTCGTGGTTAGAATTTGAAGGTGATTGTAGCATAAAGGGGAGTTTCTTACAAACACGAACGGAGTTCATCCGCGAATGTCGCTAATGGGCGCGAATGAGGAGATGCGAAGAATTAACCGCAGAGGCGCAGAGAGCGCAAAGGAGTGCAGAGAGAGAAGGAGAGAAAGAGGAGAGAAAAGGTTATACTTTTCGCTGATAGCTGACGACCTTTCTTACCCCAACGTTGCCTTGAACAGGGGCGTGTAGACCGCGCCACCGGGCTGCAGATCGCTGCGGAAGAGCTGGATGTGCTGGACGGTCACCACGGCCAATTCGCCGACCTGCACAGCCGCCAGGGACTCGGAGATGCTTTTCACTTCCTGGGGCGTGGCATGCTGCGAAACCCGTCCGAGGGTGAGGTGGGGCGAGAACTCGCGATCTTCGTTGGGATAACCCAGGCGATTGGTTTCCCGGTCAATGCCCCGCTGCAGGTCGAGCAAGGTCGGGGGGGCGGCGACCCCCACCCACACCACGCGCGGGCGCAGACGATTGGGGAATGCGCCCAACCCGCCCACATGGAGCTGCATGGCCTTGTGGCGTTTTGCTTCCGCGCCCAGCACACCAGTCAGCGCGTTGAGGTTGGCAGGCGACACATTGCCCAGAAATTTTAAGGTTAGATGGATGTTCCGAGGCGAGACCCAGCGCACAGCGCGCGAACTTTGCTGCTGGAGCTGCGTGATGATCTCTCCGAGTTGGTTTTGCAATGTTTGCGGGAGCTCGATGGCAATGAAGGCGCGAATTGCGGTCATGTTTTTTGCCTGCCAGGGTGGAAAGGAAATCAGTCGATGAAGCCTTCCAGAGAAAATTCTTGAGGCGTGCGAATTTCTTTGGTCTCGTCTGCCGGGTCTTTGGTGACCACCGCATAGTAGAAGCGGACGTTAAACAACTGGCCGTGCGGCAGCCCTTTCTGATGTTCGATCTCTGGTTGGACGGGCGGGTTATACACCAGGTTGACGTAATATTCCGCGCCTGGCCTGAATTCGATGATTTGGCCGGGTTCCAACGGCACTTCCAGGGCAATCTCGTCTTTGGCAACTTCTCCATCCATGTAGGAGCGGCGGGTATCGGCTCGGTAGGAGTAGATGAAGATTTCGTTCTTGCCATCCCGGTCAATATCCCGCTCGATGGGTTCGAGCTTGATTCCGGTGAGAATGATTTTCTGGGGCGTTGGGTTGCTCAGTTTAAAGCTCAATGTGCTGGGGCGGCCATCTTCCACGGCGGCGGCGTGCAAGCCGCTGACGCTGACTGACCGTCCACCACAGCCGGTGAGCAATATGCTTGAGATGATCGCAAAGGCTACCAGCCTTTGGATGGCGCGTGACATTCCGCCTCCTTGAATGACCATTCTTGTGGAGTAACTACACAGAGCATTGAAGAAGCTCCCGAATTGAATGCGCCTCAATTCGAGGATTCGCCACACATGCTTTGTGGATTTGCTTCTGTCGAATTCCAGTATACAGAAGCGATTTTAGACTGTCAAGCTGAGAGCAGGCCGCAATTCATGGATCAATGCGCGCGGCGGGTGGCGACCACGTAGACTAGCAGCAGGCCAGCCACAATGATCAGCAGCCATTCTTCGGGCTCAGGCACGCCGGTGATGGGGGGCGGCGCGTTCGGGTCGGCCCCAACGGTATCGCCCAACTCTTCCAACTCGCGGTCGAAGCGATCCGCGCCTTTTTCCAGGTTGTCCAGACGGTTTTGCTGAAAGGCGGTCACCAGGACGATCATAGAAGAGTAGGGGGTGACCACGCTGTTGTCCACTGCGATCTGGTGCAGCGCGTCCAGGATCTTCAGGTCGGTCAATTCGCCGCGCTGGCGCTGCATTTCAGCCAGGATGACCCGGCGGGCCGCCAGAGCGGCAAATCCATCGGCGGGTTGCTTCTTTGCGTCTTGCGCTGGGGCAGCGATCCACAGGTAGCCATCCACATAATCTACCGTCGCATTGGGGCCTCCCAATGCGGCGCTGTTCAGGCGCACCGCCAACCGGGTGAGGGCTTCGTCCACGGAGCCCGCCACGCCACCCCCACTGGCTTGAACGGCATCGATGGTGGGATCGTCGTAACCCAGGGGGAAGCCGCCCAGATGTACCAGCCAAACCGGCTGAGAGAAGCTGTGTGGGGTCTGGCCCACCTCGCCCAGTTCATAACCGGTGCCGTCGGTGAGCACCAACACAGCATCGTACGTTTCTTCGGCGCTGAGCTTTTGGTATTGGATGAGTAGTTCGGCGGCATTTTGCCCGCCGTAATACAGGATTTGATCGAAGTCCAGGGCAGCCAGCTTGACTCGAGTGGGCGCTTCGCCACGGTAGGGCGAAGAAGTCAGGTACACGTCCAGACTCGCGCCTTCCACGGCCAGCTCGCCCAGGCGAGCCAGCGCATCGGCTACCTGTCCGGCTTGAGTCTGCATGCTGCGTGAGCGATCCAGAACCACGGCCAGGCGCAGGTTGACAGGCGGCTGGGGCAGCACGGAGGGGTCCGGGACAGGCTGGGTGGTAATTGTGGTTCCGTTGGCAAAGTTGACGGGGTGTTCGCGCTGGATTATGGTCGTGGAAGCGGGGATGCTTTGCGGGAGCCAATCGGGGGTGCTGCCGCGGATAGACTGGCCGGCCACGCTGCGCTGCGATTTACGATCCCAGAAAACGTTATACCGGTCGGCCAGTTGGGGCAGCGGCCAGGCGCCATCTATCGCCAGAGTGCTGTAGGTGAGCCATAGATGCAGCTCGGGTGCTTCATTCACGGCGCGGGTGGTTCTGAAGCCGTCGTAGGTGGTAGAGACACGGACGGGCTCGATGGGGAAGACGCGCAGGCGGTATTGGCGCGGGCCGATTTGTTCGACCAGCGCCGGGTCCACGTTGCGGATCAACTCACTGCGGTAGGAAGCCTGAGCCGCGCCGCGTGGGGTTACACGGTAGGCGAAGCGCTGTGAGCGGTCGGCGGTATTGCCGAGCCAGACACCCGTCACTGTGGCGGATTCGGGTAGACTGAAGTAGTAGATCACTTCCTGGCGCGTGCCAGTCACATTTTGGTAGACCTCGTAGAGTTCGACTTCGGCCCAATCCCCATGTTCGGTGACGGTGACTTCCTGGTGCTTCAAGCGCACCTCCCGGTCGTCCATCGCTTGCCAGGCGGCTTCTGCCTGGTCCGCCGACCAGGTAGAGCGCACGGCGCGAACGATCGATTCGCGCTCGCCCTCGGTGATCGGCTGATCAAAAAAGTCTTCGTAAAGCTGGGCCGCTTCGCGGGGTTCATCGGTGAAGGCAAACGTGTCACGGATTTCGCCTTGGGCAGCCGGGTGAACGGGGACATAGAGCAAAGGGCGGACGTACGCTTCATAGGCGCGCTGCACGGCCAGGGCTTTCTCCTGGTCCAATTCCCACAGCGGGCCAAATTGATAGATTTCGCGGATGTGGCTGACCTCTCCGACCGCCGATAGATAACGGAAGGAGCCAAGGTAAGCATTGAGCAGGCCCGCCCGGATCGATTCTTGCTGGTTGAGTAAAGCTTGGGCTTCGCTGGGCGAATCGGGAGGTGAGGCCAGCAGGGCAAAGGCTTTGCCTTGGGGCTGACGCAGGCTGATCGCAAAGACAACGCCCCAAACGAGCAGCGGGAGGAGCATGACCATGACTGCTTTGGGCAGGCGAATGTGCCCCACCAGGGATCGGGAGCGGCTAAGCCAGGCTCGTGCCGTGAGGATGGGCACGGCGATGGGCATGAGGGCCACCAGGCTGCCGGTGATGACGAACAACAACATTCCCAGAATAGAAACGGGGATGTAACGCCATTCGTAGCGTAGATTCCCGAACAGGTAGCTGACTGAACTGAAGAAGGATTTGATTTGCATCCACACCAATCCGGCCAGCGGCGGGGCGTAAAAAGCCACCCATCCGGCTGCATAGAGTGCCACGACCAGCATGAGAGTCAATCCGGCGGCTTGCAGCGCGCCCAACACGGGGGAGTCGACCCGGCGGATGAGATGCCAGAGGAAGGCGGAGATGCCCAGCGCGGCGATGAGGGCCAGCATGGCGATCGTCAGGGTGGTCTCGCGCACCAGGAAGAGCAGCAAGATGAGCAGCAGCATGGAAGGGCCCTCAAAAACGTAGCCAAGGGCAAAGAGCTTGCCGGGGGTGTCGCGGAAGGCGGTTAGGGCCAGGACAACACAGGCTACGGGGATGAGGACAATGGCGACGGCATAGACAAAGTAAATCAGGGGGGTGATCCCGGCTTGCAGCGATAGCAGGAGTTCGGGCAGCAGAAGGGGAGCAAACCCAAGCAGGACAAAGGCTACGAAGATGATGTTCCAGAACCAGAACAGGATTGCGCCCAAAGCATCGGGCAGCGGTACGTTGCGGGTAGATTTTGTGTTCATTTCACCATCCCTTCATGAACAACCTCACGCAGGCTGGAGAAAAAGGTCAGGGCAGCCTGATCTTGTGGGTCGACACTTCGATCGAACAAAACGGTTACCAACACCCATTCTTCGCGCTGGGGAGCCAGGTCGGACCACATGCGCGTGCCGTAATCATCGGTGGTTTGGGTGGCGGACTGGAACCAGTAAGCGGCGGTATAAGCGCGTCCGGAGGCGGGATCGGAGAGTTTGACCACACGCATGGGAAAGTCGCTCGAAGCGAGCTGCGTGTAGCTGTTGTCCACGGTCAGCCCGTAGACCTCGAAGCAACGCTCGGGGCGATGCTGCCCGCGCCAGGACCGGCTGCGGATGAGGATGAGCGAGCCACCCAAGTCACCGGATTGGAAGCGCTGGCGGTCAGCGCTGTCTGCGCCACCGCTGGTAATCCAGTCGATTTCGCCAGTGCTCAGCGGCTGGGGGGTGGTGTTCATTTCAACAGGGTACTGCCAGGTGGAAGTAGAGGATGCGCCCTGCACGGGACGCGGGGTGTAGAGAAGGGCCAGCCCCAAGATCACCGCGCACAGCGTAGGGGCCAGCCAAAGCGGGCGCGGATGAGAGCGGGCCAATGCGGGTTGAGCCATCATCTGGCGCGGTCGGCGGAGGATGAATAAGGCCCCCGCGCACGCCGCCACGAAGCCCAGCACGCCCAGGGGCACGTGCAGCATTTCGGCCAGCAGCGACCAGCCCAACACCTGCCCGGTTCCGATCAGTCCCGCGACGCGCAGCAGGTTGGCGCAAAACAGCAGAATCCCCATGACCCCGCCCGCCAACAGCCAGCGCAGGTTGATGGGGTGGCGCTCGATCCAGGCGGCGGAGAGCAGGAAGAGCAGTCCGGTCCACAGGCTTTTCACGCCGCTGCAAGGCAAGTCGACTTTGGCGACGCCGCTTTCAAACACGAGAATGGTATCAACGCCGAGGGAGGTGTGGCCCAGGGAAGCGAAACCGTCACGCACCAGTTGGGCGGTGACGCGGCGCATGGGGTAACCCACGAAGGTTTCAAGATGATCGCCGAAAGGCAGCACGCCCACCAGTAACAGGGCTGCCAGGAAACCTTCACGCCAGCGGTGAGGTTCCATCCACAAACCCAGCAGCCCGTAGGTAGCCAGGCCAAAGAGGGCAGCGGAAAGGGAGCGGATGTCAAAGAATCGTTCCGTGCCCAGGTACAGGACAGAGCAGGTCAACAGTAAGACCAGAGCGGAGAGATTCAAGCGTGGGCGCAGGTCTTCGGGTTGGGGCAGCCTAAGCCGGGCGTGGCGCAAACGCGAGGCGATTAGCGCCACAATAGCCAGCAGCAGGATTTGATTGGTGCGGAACTCCTGTTGGGAAAAGATGATGCTCAGGTAGTCAAAAACAGGCCGGTACAGCCAAATCCACAAACCAGATAGGATTAGGATGAGCCCGGCGGGCAGCCAATACGGACCCAGGCGGCGGATGCGCATAGAAACGTTACCCATTCGGTAATTTCTTCATCCACAGGATCACTGTCCATACCGATACGACAACCCACAAGAGGGGGAAATATCGGCAGATCAAGTCCCAGATGCTTTCTGGAAAGGAAATGACTTCTGGAACCCAAGCAAATAATAGGGTTTGGGTTAAGCCGATTGGGTAAAGGTAAAAACTCAGAAGGAAAGGTACACTGAGAGAACTCACGAAAAGCAGCACTTCAGGCCAGGCGCCGGGGAGCGGGCGCGGGCTGCGGTGTACGGAGGAAAGCAGAAGAAAGTACCCCAGCGCAAACAGGAGCAGGCCCAGGAGAAATGCAATTTGGATCACGGCCTGAGAGTAGCGGTAGTGAGTCATCCTGTAGAAACTTTCATTGGAAGTGGAACTGGCGAGGACCAGTACAGCGGTAGCGATTGATAGGAGCAAACCCAGGAGAGCTGTACGGTATGCAAGTTTCCCGCCGGCGCCGCTGCGCCGACCGATTTCACGCAAGGTTACGGCAAGCTGGGGGCCGATGACCAGCGCAGCGGTCACCCCAAGCTGGGGGGCAAACGAACGGAGTACGGCTCGCAGATTGGGGCCGGGCTCGGAGAAATGTAGAGTCCCTCCCAGATAGATGCCCAGAGATGCGTAGGACAGGCCCGCCAGGGCAGTCATGGCGACCACCAGGATGAGACCATGATCGAGCCGGTTGAGACGCAGCACGAGCATAACGATCAACCCGGCCAGCAGTGAGGTGACCAGCCAGTTGATTCCTTCGGGGCCGTCGGGGACGAACTCAAGGTTGATGATCCACAAGCCCATCATGGCAGGAACTGCTGCCAGCAGTCCGCGCAACCGGTCGCGGACCGTGATGTGGTACAGCGTAAAGGCCAGAGCCAGGCAGCATAAGGTGAGAAAGGCTGGCGCGTTGATGAAATCGCCCAAATCCAGATTGGGCAAAGCCCATTGGAATAAACCGGAAATCAGGAATACCGAGGCCATGAACCAATAAAAATACCAGGAAGCCGTCCAACGCGGGCGGCCCAACCGGAAGTAGAGGATGACGCTGCCCAGGACGGTCAGCAGCGCCCCGACGGCCAAAACGGTTCCTAAGATTGAATTTTCACTGATGAGACCGGCTGTGACGAGCAGCAGCGGCAGCCCCGCGATCAGGCCGAGTAGAAATTGTGGCAGGGCCCCCAGGAATGCTTCGCCCCAGGTAGCGCGGCGAGGTGGAAAAGACGTACCAGCGGCGGGGGCGATTCCGGCGGGCTGGGCCGAAAGCTGCGGTTGGATGGCATGGTTCATACTGAACGTGTAAGAATGAGCTAGGCCGGCGGGCAAATCTGCCAACTCTCTCAACAGCGTGGCGGCGGTTTGGATGTGCCCCACCTGGCGCGCTTCGGCCATCATATCGGCGAACACAGTTTCCATTTCCTGTCCAAAACGGGCGTGAAAGGCCGGTGGGTAGAGGCGCAGGAGAAGCCGGTATAACCGAACTGCGAATTTCATGGGAGCCCCCCTTCCAGGCGCAGCCCGGCGGTTGCTACCAGGCTGCGCATTCGATCAATTTCAGCTTGCAGTAAGGCCCGCCCGGCGCTCGTCAAGCAGTAAGCTTTGCGCAGCCGCCCGCCGCTGCCATTCTCATCCCCTGGTAGATCGATTCGTTCAATCAGGGATTGGTCCAGCAGTCGGCTGAGCGCGCCGTAGAGCGTGCCGGTTCCCATGCGGAGCGTGCCGTCGCTGAGGTTTGCCACATCTTTTATGATGGCGTAACCGTGTTTGCTTTCGGAAGCCAGGCTGAGGAGTATGTAGAAAGTGGGCTCTTGCAAGGGGATGGCGCGAGCAGATTTCATGGTGACTCCTTGAATGCGAATACCCCGATCGATTGCAGGGGGTGTAAAGTAACCTGGGGATGAGAATGAATATGTCAGTGGCCGACGTATTCCTATCGTAGCGCTTAAATGTGAATAATTCAAGTATTAATTTTTATATCTACTCACCTCAAATTCAGGGTTTTTCACCCATACGTGAGTGGTACCTAATTTTTTATTGCGCCTCAGCCTACAGGCTCGGGAAATTCGCATGATGAAATCCGCCTTCTTCGAACATCCCGTAACCCGAGACTGCCATTCTCCGTACGCGACTGGATTTCCTGTATAATCTTGATAGGTCCGTAACCACTCAGAGGGCGAAGGAATTGGCTGTTTCCAGATCCCAATGAACCATTACAAAGGTATCCTGCTGAGCAGTCTGAATAGAGGCAATCAACATGAATTCATCTGAAATCTTCCCGCTCCTGTTCTTGTCTGGTCAAAAGACCTGGGAAATGCCCCAGCTTCCATCGTTGAACAAACTACCCCCGCGAGCCACACTGCTGCCGTATCCATCGGCGGATGCGGCTTTAACGTTGGAGCGTGGCGCCACGCCCTGGTTCATGAGCCTGAACGGGCAGTGGGATTTCCAGATCAAGTCACGCCCCGAAGCGGTTACCTTGGATGCGATTCGTGCTTCCACTTGGGATCGGATTCAGGTGCCGGGTAATTGGACCATGCAGGGTTTTGGCAAACCACACTACACCAACGTTCAGATGCCCTTTCCCAACATTCCCCCTGACGTGCCAGACGAGAACCCTACCGGAATCTACCGGCGAACCTTCCAACTGCCCGCTTCGTGGAAAGGGCGGCGCGTGGTGCTGCACTTTGGCGGCTGCGAGGGCATGTTGGTGGTCATGGTGAATGGAAAAGAGGTGGGTCTAAGCAAGGATGCCCGTACGCCTGCCGAATTTGACGTGACCGGTTTGGTGCGGTTTGACCAGCCCAACGAACTGATTTGCGTGGTGGTACAGTGGTCAGACGCCTGCTATATCGAAGATCAGGACCACTGGTGGCAGGCCGGCTTGCAGCGGGAAGTGTACCTTTATTCAACCCTCACCCCTCACATCCAGGATATTTTCGTCCGCGCCGGGCTGGATTCGGCCTATCGTGATGGTACGCTGGACCTGACCGTTAAGATTGGATTTCCCGGCGAAGATTATGTCGATGGTGGACTGGAAGTGCAGTTGTACGATCCCGAGGGCGAGCCGGTTTTCTTTTCGCCGCTGGTGAGAGAATTTACTGAGCCAGAAAGCCTGTGGTCTCCCACGCGATCCCCACGCATGCAGGTGCGTTTTGAAAAAGAGGTGGAGGCCCCACTGAAATGGTCCGCGGAAACGCCTCATCTCTATACCCTGGTGGTCACCCTGCGCACCCCCGCGGGAGTCGAATCGACCGCGCTGCGGGTGGGCTTCCGCAAAATTGAAATCCGCGACCGGATGTTGCTGATCAACGGCAAAAAGGTGCTCATCAAGGGCGTCAATTACCACGACCACGATGATACGCATGGCAAGTACATCAGCCCCGATCTGCTGGAACAAGACATTCGCCTGATGAAGCAGTTCAATGTCAACGCAGTGCGTACATCTCACTACCCCAAGGACGTATACTGGTACGACTTGTGTGATCGATACGGCATATACCTGGTGGATGAAGCGAATATCGAATCGCATGCTTTTTACCGAGAAATGTGCCGCGACCTGCGTTATACCCATGCTTTTGTGGAGCGGGTGCGGGCGATGGTGGAGCGCGACAAGAACCATCCCAGTGTGATTTTCTGGTCGCTGGGCAACGAGAGCGGTTACGGCCCCAACCACGACGCGGCGGCAGGATACGTGCGGCATGCCGACCCAACCCGCCCGCTGCATTACGAGGGTGCGATCACGCATTGGGGGGGCGAGGGCTGGGACAAAGGCTTGAGAGCCAGTGATGTGGTCTGCCCCATGTACCCGCCGATTGAGCATATCATTGAGTGGGCCAAGTCGGGCCAGGGCCACCGCCCGTTGATCATGTGTGAGTATTCTCACACGATGGGCAACAGCAACGGCTGTTTGTCCGATTACTTTGAAGCATTCGAGACCTATGCCGGGCTGCAGGGCGGCTACCTGTGGGAGTGGTTGGATCATGGTATTCGCCAGGTGACTCCGGACGGGCGGGCTTACTGGGCCTATGGCGGCGACTTTGGCGACGCGCCCAACGACGCGAATTTTGTCACCGATGGGATTGTCTGGCCGGACCGCACCCCGCACCCAGCCCTATACGAGTTCAAAAAGTTGGCTCAGCCCGTGCGCGTGGAGTGGCTGGACACGGAGCGAGGGGTGGTGCGGGTGATAAACAAACACGATTTCATCGCCCTCGATTGGCTGCGCGGCGAATGGGAGCTGGTGGTGGACGGCAACCGGGTTCAGGGTGGAGAACTGCCGCCGCTGAAAATTGGGCCGGAGAAGACCCTGGATATCACCTTGCCCGTGGGCCTGGAATTACCAGCGGGTGAGCGCTTCCTCAACTTCCGCTTTTATCAGAAGGAGGACACGCTTTGGGCCGCGGCCGGGCACGAGGTGGCCTGGGAGCAGTTGGCCTGGGCGGGAACCCGCGCCAATGCGCTCTCGCGGCCAGAAGGGCCAGTCAGTGTCGTGGAAGACGATGCGGTTTTCCGGTTGTCTGCTGGCGAAATCGAAGCCGTTTTTGACAAATCCAGCGGGATGCTGCTGTCTTATGGCGCAGGTAAAAATTGGTTGGCAAGCGGTCCCCGCTTGAACATCTGGCGAGCCGGGACGGATAACGACGGCATCAAGCTGATGCTGGGGCCGGACAAGA
Organism: uncultured Anaerolinea sp.; assembly: GCA_964403875.1. Taxonomy (GTDB): domain Bacteria; phylum Chloroflexota; class Anaerolineae; order Anaerolineales; family Anaerolineaceae; genus Anaerolinea. Next base: position 21,537 of record CAYOHX010000038.1, read on the forward strand.
TCCTATATCATTGGCTGGACAAGAAGATCGACCAGGTGGAACAACGCTTGACGAGCATGGGGCTTGTGGAAGGCGAGGATGGACTGTCTGCCCTGGAGACAACTCATGAGGCATCGGGGCGTGGGCAGTGGGACGATTTGCGTTTCACGCAGCGCTATACGCTGCTGCCCTCGGGTGAACTGCGGGTTTCTAACCATGTCGAGATTGGCGATGACCTGTTCGATCTGCCGCGCGTGGGCGTTTCCCTGGCCCTGGATGGAGCGTTAGAACAGTTGGCGTGGTATGGGCGCGGACCGTGGGAAAATTACACCGATCGTAAGGCGAGCGCAATGGTGGGACGCTATCGGGGTACGGTGAGCGGGCAGTGGGTGCCTTACATCATGCCACAGGAAAACGGGCATAAAACCGACGTGCGCTCGCTAGAGCTGACCGACGCGAACGGTAAAGGATTGCATGTGGAAGGCGAACCACTGTTGGAATTCAACGCCAGCCATTTCACCGACAACGACGTGTACGCGTGCCGGCATACCATCGATTTGCGCCCGCGAACTGAGATCATCCTGAACCTGGATGCGGCTCACCGGGGATTGGGGACAGCTTCTTGCGGTCCAGACACGCTGGAGAAGTATAAGTTGTTGGAAAAAGACTACCGCTTTGGGTATACTCTGCGGATTTTGAAATAAACCGACTGCTTTCAATGGGTCGGAACAAGGTGTCTGTAGATTAGTAGTTACAGCTCAGCCCTTTGGGGAAAGAGGCCGAATTTGTGGTGTTACACCACAAATTCGGGACTTTTCTACCATAGCCTGAGTAGTTGCGATTAATAATGCAACTCGGTGATCCTGGGGTCGTGTAAGAGTTGCGTGGTTAGTTTGGCGTGGTTCTTGTGCGATCCCAACGTGGTCCAGGTGCAGGTGATGGTTTGATCTTTGCGTACCTTGGAATGTTCCAGGGTGATCAAGCCGCTTTGGTGGAAGATCGCATCGAGTTGGGTGAGAAATTCTACATCCAGGTTGCACACAATCTGGTAGGTATGTTCTTCGCGAGCCGAATCGATTCGGCGTTCGATGAGCGGAAAAACCCACAGCACGAGCAAGATGACGAATGCGGCGCTGAAGGAGAGCAGGTATTGCCCGCCACCAATGCCCATGCCCAGGGCAGCGGCGAGCCAGATGGTGGCAGAGGTGGTCAGGCCGACCACTTTACCGTGCTCGCGCAGAATGACACCCGCGCCCAGAAAGCCCACGCCGCTCACAATGTTAGCGGCGATGCGGTTGGGATCGCTGTCGGGAGCCAGGTGATGGCTGAAGATTGTGAACAGGGTGGCTCCGAGGGTGATAAAAATGATCGTGCGGAAGCCGGCGGGCTTGTCGCGGAATTCGCGCTCCAGACCGATGGCGGCGCCAACAACCAGCGCCAGAACGAGTTTGAGCAGATCTTCGGGGAGTAAGGTCATGGGGCTGTCTCCAGTGGGAGGATTATACCTGACTCTTTTTGTTGCGTGTCAATGCCCGTTCCAGGCAGCCTAGCAGCAGCATCCAAAAAGCCAGGGTGATTTGCGCATTCAGCGTCAACGCATGCCGGGCGTGTTCCATCGCGTCGCCATGATAGACGAGAAAGGCTTGAGGATAGGCCAGAATGACCAGGCCGATGAACAAGACCAGCGCCGGGTTCCTTTTCCAGGCGCGGGTGATGGCCAAAAACAAGGCCAGAACAAAGGCGAGGACAATTTGCAGGGTGGAATGGTTGAAGAACATCATCCTGGAAAGGGTATCGGGTAGGGGCAAAAAAAACCCTTTCCAATCCGCTGTGGAGATGAATTCAGCGCGGAGTTCGTTCACATGAATGACTGGCGCGGCCAGGGAATCGACTGGATCGGAGAGAAGATATTCAGTGTACACGCTGCGGGCACGTTTGGTGTGCCACTTCCAGTAATCGCGCAGGGCGTCGCTGTTGTTCAGGGCGCAGTTTTGACTGCACGACCACTGCCCTTCCAGAGAAAGCAGGGCGTCATTGACGGGCATGCCGCGTTCCACAAAGAACGCATAAGCTTTTGGATTGCCCAGGACGCGCTGCAAGACCACGTTGGCTAACGGCATGGCCCAGCGCTGTGAGCGCAGGAAGGAATCATTGGCCTGGTAATATAAGCCGAACAAGACCAAAGCCAACAGAAAGGCAAAACGGTTGCGATAGATCAGGGAAGCTCCCAGCAGAATCACAGCGAGGGCCAGGGTAGTGAGTATGTGCGTATCGCGCAGATTGATCCAGAAGAGAAACAGCGGCGCGAGGAGCAGGTAACCCAACCACCGGCGCGGGTTTTGCAAGATGAAAAGGAACAGACCCAGGTTGGCCGCCTGCGTGGACAGGCTCAGGCTCTCGGTCATCAAGGTGCGGTTCCAGACCAGGATGGGGGTGCTGAGGGCCAGCAGGTAGACAAGGAGGATGGCCAGGGAGGAAAGGATGGGCCGCCGAAAGCTGCGTCCCGCGAAAAATGCCAGCAGCGACCAGCACAGGATGTGAATGGCGGCCTGGGCGAGATGAATAGCCATTGCCGTAGGATCATCCGTAATGAAGCCGACGCGTTCGGGAATGTCGGCGGTGGCGGAGCTGGCCCCCAGGAGTTTATACAACAGGGACGTAGCGAAAGGGCGCTCGCCGACCAGGAATTCTTTCGAGAAGAGAGGTTTTTCCGCCAGGCGCAAATACTTGTCAGAGTCGACCAACCGCCGCGCGTATGGCAAAGAGGCGATGCTGAGGGTTTGCAAGAGGATGAAGAGGGCTGTCAGGATGACGAAGGAGAGGTGTTTGCGGCAGAATTTCATACGCTTCGCATTATACCGGGAACCACGCCAATTCCCAATAAGCCCCAATGAACCCTGAAATTCATACAACCAGGCCATGCGGTGAGAAGTCGCCGCATGGCCTGGTTAGAAAAACAGGTTTGAATGGACGCGGTTTAGTAAATGTCGTAAATCGTGTTGTACACGTTGAACTTGCCGGTTGGGGTGACCAGGTCGGGGATGCGGGCGATCTCTTCCAGGGTGGCGTCATCGTAAATGACGATCTCGCCGCGTTGGCCGGGTTTGTCGGCCTCGCCCCAAATGCTCACCCAAATTTCGGTGCCCTGCCGGTTGTACTCAAAGTGGACCGCCCGGCCATAGGTGGCGGCTTCCCAACATTTGTACACTTCGGTGGGGTTATCTTTGGCCACCACGCAAATGGTGCGAGCCAGGACAGGATCGGAGTTGAGGGTCATATCTACCCAGATCCACTTGCTGTTGGGATGAGTCTTGATGAACAAGCTGCCCGCGCCAGGGAGGGGCGTGACGCGTACGGCCTTCCAGGCTTCATCCGGGTGTCCGTCGGGGTCGGTGCCGATGGAGACGATGGCTGGGTCGCCCAGGTGGGCGGTGCTCCACACCGGGCCAAACTCGGGGTCGATCCAGTTGGCTCCGCGGCCAGGGTGAGGCACGGCAGGCGTATCGACCAGCGCTTCCAGGTTGCCCTCCTGGGCGTCAATGACCGCCACCTGGTTCGATTGGTTGGCCGCTACCAGGAAGTAGCGCTTGGTGGCGTCCCAGCCGCCATCGTGCAGGAACAGGGAAGCTTCGATCATTTTGATGGTCGGGTTGATGGGATCGGTGTAATTCACAATCCACACCTGTCCGGTTTCTTTGACGTTGACGATCCATTCGGGAGCGAAGTGTGAAGCCAGGATACTGGCGACGCGCGGCTCGGGATGATATTCCTCGGTGTTATAGGTGTAGCTGCGCGTGCTGATGATCTTAAAGGGTTCCAGGGTCTGCCCATCCAGAATGGCGAAGTGAGGCGGCCAGTAGTAGCCGACCACGGCATATTTATCGGTGAAGTCGCCTTCAGGGCCTTCGTATTTGCTGACCTCGACCGAGCGCGCATCGTAGCACAATTGCACCTCGGCGACCTTGTCGGGTTTTTCCATCCACAGGTCGATGAGGGCCAGCTTGCCATCCCGGCCAATCACATAAGCGTAACGCCCGGTGGCGGACATACGCGTGATATGCACGGCGTAGCCGCTGTTCACAGTGTTGACTACTTCATAGGTGTCGCCATCGATGACAGCCACCTGCCCGGCGTCGCGCAGCGTGACCACAAAGTAGTTTTCCCAATCGCGGGTGGTTTGAGGCTCGGTGGGGCGATCGGCGGGTGGCACAAAGACCTGCCAGGTCGATTTCATCTGTTCCAACGACATCTCGGGCGGGGTGGGCGGCTCGATCTGCAGGAACTTGGCCATGGTCTCGGTTTGTTCCTCGGTCATAAAGCCTTGTTTGCCCCAATCGGGCATGCCGCGGTTCGTGCCGTTGAAGATAATGGTTGCAAGGCCGGTGGTTCCTTTGGGTAGGGTCAGGTCGGGTGTCAAACCTGGGCCGGTGGCGCCCTTTCGCAGCGTGCCGTGGCAGCCCGCGCAGCGTTCAAAGTAAGTCTTCTTGGCCCAATCGAATTCCTCGCTGGTCAATTCGGGGGCCGGGCCGGCTGGCAGCGCGCCTTCTGCGCCAACCACCTCGGAGACTTCTCCGCCGCGCAGTGAAAGCAAATAAGTGACCGCGGCATTGAATTCCTCGTCGCTGAACTCTTCCACCAGTTCGGGTGACATCAACCCGGCGGCACAGGGACCGTTGGGGCAGTTGGGGGCAATGAACTTGTCGGGGGAATGGAGAGCCTCGCGAATGTAATCCTCAGCGGTCTTGGCTTTTCCGGTGTACTCGCCGTTGGCCAGGCGCTCTTCGGCCAGCTTGCCGATCTCGGTCAGGTCGGGGCCGATATTTCCGACAGCGCCGGGAACACCGGGGATGGTGTGACAGGCCGTGCAGCCACCTTTCTGGAAGGCCTGCGCGGCTAAGACGGGATCGTACAAGCCTGGCTCGGATCCAGCGCCTTGTCCGGAAGAATCTTTATCGCCGGTGCAGCCCCCCAGAGCAACCAGGGCTATTAAGACCAGTGTAATCCATAAGACTTTTTTCATTCTTCTCTCCAGAGGTTGGGGAAATAAGGTTTCTTAGGAGCTCACCAACGCCCATTCCCAATGAGCCCTCAATAACCTGACGCGCAAATGTAATGCAATTCTATACAATTGGTCCATTTATATCTTTGCGCCAGAACAAACTCAACCAAGGAGAATGAAAATAATGCCCGCCGATGCAAAAACACCTTTACATTTTCTCGGTTCTGGTAGATACTTTGATTTGTTATGGTTAACATACGCTTGATCCATAGGGTGTGAGGTTGGGCATGGCTGATTCCACTCAGAAGTCGTATTGTGTGCGGGCCGTTGCTTGCGATTATCGTTCCAGCGACGAGGAAATCTACGCGGCGCTGCGAAGGGCAACCGATCCGTTGGAGCGTTCTTGGGAAAAGCTAACCAAAGCGCGCCGGATTGCGATTAAGTTCAATCAGGATTGGACGGTGAAGCGTTTGGTCACTCACCAGGGCCATCTCCAACAGTTGGTGAGCGTACAGTTGATGAAAGCGGTGCTGCGTCTACTGCGCGAGCGCACCACCGCCGAACTGGTGTGCATTGATATTGGCGTTGAAAGCTATTGGGGTGGGGTTAAAGATGGTTCTGGAACGCAAGCTGCCCCGGCGCTGCGCGAGTATGGTGTGCCCTTTATTGAGTGCCAGGACGAGCCGGTTGAATGGCGGACGGTTCCGGGCGGCGGGCAGATGTTTGAGCGCTATCCCGTGCCGGTTCCTTTCCTGGAAGCCGACGAGTTGGTGGACGTGCAAAAGATGAAAAACCACAACTTCATGGGCATTACGCTGTGCACCAAGAACTTGTTTGGTCTGATGCCGCAAAGCGCTGCCGGACGCCCGCGGATGTATTACCATCACCTGGTGCGTATGCCTTACATGCTGGCGGATTTGGGGCGAATTTACAACCCCGCGCTCAATATCCTGGATGGCATGGTCACGCAGGCGGGTGGAGAGTGGGGGCCGGGCGACCACCCGCGCATCTGTAATACGATCATGGCTGGAGATCAGGTGATCGCCACCGATGCTTGCGGGGCCAGTTTGATGGGGCATGACCCCACGGCCGATTGGCTGACTCCGCCATACTACCGAGATCGCAACGCGCTGCGGATTGCCGCGGAGAGCGGTTTTGGCACGGTGGCCCTGGATCAAATTGACTTTGAGAGTGAGTCTCAAGCCCCCATTGGTCATTTCTTTCCCAATATCACCGATTCGCAGGAGATGGTAGTGAGCTGGCTGAAAACGATGGCCGAGCAGGGGCTATATTACCGGGATCATCGTAAGGAACTTTTGAGCAAGTACGCCGGGAAGTATGTCTTGCTGCAAATGAACGAAGTGAAGATGGCCTCTGAGGATGGGTACTTCCGCGTGAGCCGCCGGGACCTGTCAGGGGCGCACCCGGAGCAGGCTATGTTCTTTAAGAAGGTGACCGAGGACGAGCAGGAAGGCGAGCGCTTTGAGGTGTATGAGCGCACATTAAAGATGATCGCAGACAAGGGGTTCTAAGAAAATTGTAACTACTAAACCTAACCCTGGTTGCGAGCGTTGTAGCGCTCCAGGTCAACAGCCGCGATGTAGGGCAGGTTGCGACCTTTCTCGTCGATGTCCAGGCCGTAGCCGACCACGAATTCGTCAGGGATGGAGAAGCCGCAGTAATCGATGGTGATGTTGCGCTTATGGCGCGAAGGTTTGTCGAGCAAGGCGCAAATCTTGAGGCTGCGCGGGTTGCGGTCCATGAGCAGCTTGCTGACGGTGTGAATGGTGTGGCCCGAGTCGATGATATCATCGACCAGAATCACATCCCAACCAGCGATGCTGGCCTTATGGTCGTGGTCGATGCGCACGAAGCCGCTGGATTCACTGCCGGAATAGGAAGAAACGGCCATGAAGTCCATGGTCAAAGGGCGGTGGATACGGCGCATGAGATCGGTGATGAACATGACGCTGCCGCGCAACAACCCCAGCAGCATGAGCCGGTCGGAGTCCTGGTAATCTTCCGTGATTTCCAAACCCAACTTGGTCACGCGCTGCTCAATCTGCTCGGGGGTAATGAGAACTTTGGCGATAAAATCGTAGCGAAAATCGGTAGGCAGGCCCATAAACGTGCTTCTTCCTTTCTTTGAGGGCATTGATCAACCCTGGGTGCTTTTCTGGAAATTCTCGCGGCACAAACTCAAGCCCACTCCAAATTGCGGAATCGATTGCGATGCATTCCAAAGAACCCAAACAAAGAGAAACTTTATCACAAATCTTTTCTGGGGAGTAGGGGTTAATCCAAAAGGGCAATGAATTTGTAAGCTTAATCGCCTGATTGGGTTCTGCAAATCATCCGGTTATTACTGCCAGGCTGATTGATATTGCAAGGCGGTTTGCAGTATACTAAGAAATGAATAGGATAAACTTAGTTTGGTTTTGACGAAGGAGGCAACATGCTCACCACTGCGCGTCATTTGCTCGAGGTCAAGGGATATGATTTATGGTCTATTTCCCCCAATTCAACGGTGTTTGATGCTTTACGGATGATGGCAGACAAGGGCGTCGGCGCCCTGCTGGTGATGGAAGGCGACCACATGGTTGGTATCATTTCCGAACGAGATTATGCGCGGAAGGTCATTTTGGTTGGAAAGACCTCTCGCGAGACGCTGGTTAAAGAGATTATGAGCAGCACTGTCTACACCATCCACCCGGAACAGACGGTGGAAGAAGCGATGGAAATTATGACCAACCGGCATATCCGGCACGTGCCTGTGGTGGACGGCGATGAGGTGCTGGGGATGATCTCCATTGGCGATGTGGTCAAAAATATCATCTTCCGCCAACGGGAAACCATTAAGAAGCTGACTACCTAACCCAGCGCCATCGCGCAGCCATCACCACGTGGATCGCTGCCACCCCATAAAACGCCGGATTGAGGGTCGCGGATGATGACCGCGCCGCGACCAAACAACTGGCGGTTCATTCCTCCGGTGGGTTGCAAGCGATGACCCATGTTGGCCAGTGCGGCCATCACCTCGACCGGGATGCCCAATTCCAGGGCCACCTGGCTGTGAGTTTCGTCTGGCTCAATGCAAAAACGCGGGCGGTCGACGGCGGATTGGGGGTCTAGTTGATCATCAACCAGGGCCACGGCGACTTGCATGTGGCCCTGCGGCTGCATGAATCCTCCCATCACCCCATAGCAGGCAAACAGACTGCCATCATCCTCGCGGGTCACCAGCGATGGGATGATGGTGTGGTAGGGGCGTTTGCCGGGAGCCAGCGCATTGGGGTGCTGGGGATCGAGAGAGAAGTTGTGCCCGCGATTTTGCAAGGTAAAACCCCAGCCGCGGGGCACGATTCCGGTCCCGAAACCCATGTAGTTGCTGTTGATAAATGAGCAAGCATTGCCTTGCCCGTCTACCACGCTGAAGTAGACTGTGTCGGATGAGGCAAACGGCGCGCCGTGCTGAATCTGGAAATTGGCGCGCTGTGGCGTGATGAGCTTGCGGCGCTGTTCAGCATAGCCCTTGTCCAGCAGTTCAGCCAGCGGGGCGGGTGCAAAGTCGGGGTCAGCCACATAGCGGCGGGCATCGGCAAAGGCCAATCGCATGGCCTCGATCATCAGGTGCAGCCTCTGGGTGGAAAGGGGCGGGAGGGAGGCCAGATCGAATCCTTCTAACAGGTTGAGCGCCAGAAGCGCTGCCAGTCCTTGCCCATTGGGTGGGCATTCCCAAAAGCGCAGCCCGCGGTACGTGGTGCTGATGGGCTCGATCCAGGCGCTGGTGTGCGCGGCCAGGTCTTCCAACTGCATACATCCACCGGCCTCCTGCAAGGCCGCCACAATGGCTTGGGCGATGGGGCCTCGGTAGTAGGCATCTTTGCCTTCAAAGGCGATGAGGGTGAGTGTTTGGGCCAGGCCGGGGTTGCGGAAGATTTCGCCCGCTTCCGGAGCGCGGCCATCCATGGTCATCTCGAGTCCATTGACCGCATTGCGTAGTTGAAGGGCAGCGCCGCTGCGCCAGCTTGCCGCGGTGAGTGGGGCCACCGGGAAGCCCTCGTGAGCCAGTTCCACGGCGGGCCCCAGGGTTTTGACCAGGGGCAGCTTGCCAAAGCGCTCCACCAGGTCGAGCCAGGCAGCGCAGGCGCCAGGCACGGTCACGGTATAGGGGTGAAAGCGGGGCAGGTTTTGCCCAAGGCCTTCGCGCTCCAGCCGTTCCAGGGTGAGGGTTGCGGGAGCGCGCCCCGAACCGTTGAGCGCGTAAACCTGGCGGGTTTTGGCTTCGTAGTACAGGGCGAAGGCATCCCCGCCCAGGCCGGTGCTGGTGGGTTCGGTGACGTTGAGCGCGGCGGCAGTGGCCACGGCAGCGTCGGCGGCGTTGCCGCCCATTTCCAGGGCCTTCAGCCCTGCAGCCACGGCCAACGGCTGCGAGGCAGCCACCATTCCGGTCCGTCCTAAGACGGGCGAACGGCGGGAGGCGAATTCGAGTTCAATGGGTTTCATGGGTGAAGCCTTTTTGGGCAACGAAGAACACCCTTCCGGGCTGTTCGGGATCGGGCAAAGGAGTTCCCAGATCCGTGCCTGCCGCGCAGTGGATGGCGCTCCAACCACTTTCCAGGAGGGCCTGCCGGACCGTATCCATTTCCAGCGCCAGGTTATAGGCAATTTGCTCGAAGCGTTCGTACAATCCATCTTCACGGCGCAGAAAGCCGGTGATCTGGGTGTAAGCGTGTTCTGCCTGCGGGCCAAAGACACCGCGGGTAAACAGGAACAATTCCTCATCTTCCTGAACCTGAACCCCCGACCATTTTCGTAATCCCTGGCGAGTATTTAAATCAAAGATGAAATACCCACCTGGGAGCACGGCTTGATAGGTGCATTCGAAGCAGCGGCGCAGCGCCTGCATATCCGGCAGGTGGTTGAGAGCATCGTAGAGAGAAAAAACCAACCCAACCGGGCGATCCAGGGTGAAATCGGCAGCGTCGCCTTGCGCGAAACGCGCTGCGCCCAACTCTACATACCCAGCGGCGTTGTGACGGGCAAATTCCAGCATAGCGGGTGAAAGGTCCAATCCGGTGACATGATATCCCTGTTCCAGGAAGGGCAAGGAGCCTACTCCCGTGCCGCAGCACAGATCCAGCACCTCGCGGCAGCCGCTTTGGCCCAGGGGGGTGGCAGCAAAGAAATCGCGCAGGCGGGGAGCCACGCCAGCAGCAAAGCCGCCCCAGCGCAGGTTGTAGACTTTCGCAAAGGCAGGGTTATAGGTTTGCATGGGTCCGCTTCCTTTCTCGGAATGATTCAACAGTTCCCAATGAGCAGCACGGCCCGCCGAACCATGTCGTCCACGGGAATACATTCATCGATCCACTCACGCAGCAGGCCCGTTCCAGCCAGGCGGCTGCCCAGGGTGACGGCACAGGGCTGGGTTTCGCGCAGTATGTCCAGGCTGGGGTGATGGGTGACAGGCCCGCGCAGCAGCTCGCTGCCAACGTATAACCCGTTGACCAAAATTTCCATGTGCCGGTCGAGAGGGCCGTTGACCACCACGGGCTTGCGACTCAGGTAGGGGGTCGTTCCGAGCAGGTTCGTACTGCCGGCATAGGGATCGCGGGCGGCGAAGAACAAAGAGCGCATTCCGGCCATGTAGATTGCGCCCATGCACAGCGGGCAGGGCTCGGTGGTGGTGTAAAGGGAGCACTCAAATCGGTTCAGGCCATTGAAATCGAAAGCCAGCAGGGCGTTGAGTTCGGCGTGAGCCAGGCGAGAGCCAAACACCGCGCCGGGTTTGCCCTTGGTGTCATGCCAACGGTTGCGCCCACGGGCCACAATCTGTCCATCGGCGTCGGTGATGATTGCGCCAATGGGCAGAGAGCCAGAGCAGCAAGCCGCCCAGGCTTCTTCCAGACAGGCTCGCCAGGCAGGGATCAGGTCGTCCCACATGCCCGCGCCACCTGTATCCCCTGGCCACTGACCACACGGCCTACTTGCCAGACAGGCTGAGCCAGTTCATTCGCGGCAATCAAGAAGGCGGGCAGCTTATCTTCGGGAACGCACATGAGCAATCCGCCGCTGGTCTGTGGGTCAAAAAGGAGCATACGTTCGAAATCTTCCAGGGTTGGGTCGAAGGAAATATGCTTTTCAAAGAACAGGGCATTGTCGCTGGCCCCGCCCGGGAAAGTCCATTGCCGGGCAAATTTCATTGCGCCCGAAAGGAGTGGAATCTGATCGAAGCAGAATTCCAGGCAAACTCCCGATGCTTCGGCCATCTCAAGCGCATGTCCGAGGAGGCTGAAGCCGGTGATGTCGGTGGCGCCGCGCAGCCCAAAGCGGTTGGCCAGCAGGCTGGCATCCCGGTTGAGACGCGTCATCCAGCCCACAGCTTCACGAAGTTCTTCGGGCGAGGTCAATTCGCGTTTGAGCGCGGTGGTGGTCACGCCGCCACCCAGAGGTTTGGTCAATACCAACCGATCTCCGGGCCGAGCCCCGCTTTTGGTCATGGCCTGGCGCGGGTCGACGAAGCCGACCACCACCAGGCCAAACTTGGGTTCTTTGTCCTGGATGGTGTGTCCACCAGCAATAACTACTCCGGCTTCGCGGGCTTTCTCGGCCCCACCGCGCAAGATATCGGCCAGGAGGTCGGCTGGAAGTTGGGGTGGGAGGGCCGCGATGTTGAGCGCCAAAAAGGGTTGCCCGCCCATCGCGTAAACGTCGGAAAGACTATTGGCAGCGGCAATGGCTCCGTAGTCGTAGGCGTCGTCGACCACCGGCGTGAAGAAGTCGGTGGTCAATACGAGGGCACGGTCTTCGGAAAGCTTCCAAATGGCGGCGTCGTCGGGCTGCTCGAGACCAACCAGCAGGTCGGGGTAGTCCCGATGATCGAAGATTCCCTTGAGAGGGCGCAGCACGTGCGCCAGCGTTTCCGCGTTAAGCTTGGACGCTCAGCCAGCGCAACTGGAAAGGGTGGTGAGGCGGATTTGTTTGCCTGAGGGTGAAGTGTCGTTCATAGTCAAATTGTAGTCTGGATTGTGGATCATGGCAACTCGGTTCATAGGAATGGGTTCATTGGAAATTGGCGTGACGAAATCGTGTACAATGGGTCTATGTTTAACCTTCCAGTGGTTGCAAACCGATTGAAAGATCTGGGAATTGCCGAGTTTCGTTTTTTGCCCGAGACAGGTTCGACCAATGATGACGCTCTGGCCTGGGTCGAACAAGGCGCCGCGGACTTTTCCCTGGTAGCTGCTGACTCGCAGACGCGCGGGCGAGGGCGCATGAATCGCCGCTGGGTGACAATGCCGGGTTCGGCGCTTGCATTCAGCCTGATTTTGAGGCCTTCGGAAAGGGAAGCATCCCAGGTGGGCCTCATTTCAGGATTGGGGGCCGTGGCGGTTGCCGAGGCGCTGGAGCAGGGGTGGGCCTTGCAGCCGCGGATCAAGTGGCCCAACGATGTGTTGCTGGATGGGCGTAAGGTTTGTGGGGTGCTGGCCGAGGCCGTTTGGAGCGGCAGCCGGTTGGAGGCATTGGTTCTGGGCATTGGCGTGAATGTTGAGCCGTCCTCAGTGCCCTCGCCAGATGAAATGCTTTTTCCAGCGGTTAGCCTGGAAGAAATCGCCGGACGGAAGATAGACCGCTGGGACGTGTTGGAACGAATTATGGAACGTTTGATTTCTATCCGAACGCATTGGGGAGGCGCTCAATGGGTGGAAGCCTGGAATCAACGACTTGCCTATCGCGGAGAAGTCATACAAATTACGATGCCAGGATATAATATATCTGGAGAAGTTGTTGAGGTCGATCCGGCGGGCTGCTTAAAGGTGCGCCGGGAAGATGGAAGCGAAGAAACCGTGTTGGCGGGCGATGTCCGCTTACGACCCGCAGGAAATGGGAGGTAGATATGCTGGATGATTTGCGTAATTCGGCCACGTTTGAGGAAGAACCGGAGCCCATTGACGAAGAGGTGGTGGGCCAGCCGCTTCCTCGCAGACGCGCCCCGCAGCCTTTCTTGGGAATGACCCCCGTACAGCGCTTTGTCATTGCAATATTGTTGTTTATGATGTCTTGCGTGCTGTCGGCTTTTTGCCTTTTGTTAACGGAAAGCGTTTATCTGCCCTTCTTCTAAGGCGTCTTTACCCAAGGTTTGTCCCCCCGCAAGCAGTTTGATCACGCTATTCGATGCGGGACAAAATGGGGTACAACTTTAAGAAGGTTTCGACCACCTGGGGGTCAAAGCGGATGCCTGCGTTCTCTCGTAGATAGGCCAGGATTTCTTCTTCGGGGAGCGCATAAGGGCGATAGACCCGCGGGTTTGAGAGAGCGTCCCACACATCAATGACGGTGAAAATTCGGGCGGCGAGCGGAATTTGTTCGCCGCTCAAGCCTTGGGGGTAGCCTTGCCCGTCCCATCGTTCATGGTGCGACAAAGGAATATCGAGCGCGGGACGGAGGAAGGGAATGACCACCAGCATCTCGTGGGCCATGCGGGGATGTTGACGCATGATTTCCCATTCGGCTTCGTCCAACCCGGCTGGCTTGAGCAAGATATTATCAGGAATGCCCATTTTGCCAATATCGTGCAGTAAAGCCCCACGGCGTATGTGCATGAGCTGGTTGCCCAGGATGCCCATTGCCTGGGCCATGCGCACGGTCATGTAGGCCACCCGGCGGGTGTGTCCTACAGTTTCCTGGTCGCGCAGCTCCAAGGCGCGCGCCCAACCTTCAATGGTAGCGTCATAGGCGACTTGTAGTTCCAGGTTGCCGCGCTGCAATTTTTCAACCAGCTCGGCGTTATCAATGGCAATGGCGGTTTCGAGAGCCAACGATTCGAGCAGCTCTTGCCAACCGCCTGTTTCCATGTAGGGAGCGCGGTGGAAGGTTTCGATGACGCCTTTCACTTCGCCTTTCACCACCAGCGGAACGGCGTGGTAAGCAATGAAGCCTTCGCCTTCCAGGTGTCGGGCGCGGACGAAGTAGCCTTCAATTCCATCTGGGTCGTAGAGCCGGTGGCTGCGACGCTCCAGCGCCACGCTGCCGGCCTGGCCTTCGCCCACCCACAGGCGCGCTTTTTCAATTTCTTTCGATCGAAAGCCATGCCCGGCGGCATATTCCAGCATGCGATTGTGAGGATTGAGCATGAGAATATCCACCGCATCGACGCCAAGTTGCGTTGTAATTTGGTTGGCAAGCACGTGCAGGGTCATGCGCAGATCAAGGCTGGCGCCAATGGCGATGTTGATGGTGTGGAGAGCGGTCAGGTGTTGTAACCTGCGCCGCGTTTCGTCGCTGAGCGTGGTGCGGTGGATGGCGCTGGCGGCAATTTCGGCAACTGGCTGAAGAATAGTGATCCAGTCGGGTTGGATGCAGCCGGAATCGGCCAGCATGAGGATTCCAAGGCTGGCGGAATCGACGCTGAGAGGGTACCAGAGTATCGATTGAACTTTCAGACCGTGGATGTTGGCGACGGTGGTGGCAGGCTCTTGTTGCAGGTTGTGACTGAGGTGCGGGCGGCCCGTCTGAAAGACTTGTTCGCTAACAGCGCCCTTAATGGGCAGGTAGCGCCCGCTCATTTGCTCGGAATATTGGCCGTTGACCGATTCGACGAACAGGTACTGTTGGTCGGGCGTGCGAAAACCGATGCCACAGGTATCTACCTGGACAAGCTCGCGGATTTCTCCAAGCACGGTTTCCAGGACCTGGGCGCGAGGTGCGCGGCTGCGCAGAACGGTGGCGATTGCGGCAATGGCGTTTTGCTGGCGTTCGCGCATTTTCCGCTCCGTAATATCTACCCCGAATAAGACAATGTATTGCAGATTGTTGTCGCGATCGGTAAGGTAACTGATGGACCAGGACAGCCACAGCGGCCGGTTGTCAATCTTCACAAACAAATCCAGGTCGCGGATGGACTGACGTCCATCTACCAGTTGGGCGAAGTTCTCTTCGGAAAGCGCAGAATGGGAGGGGAGTTTGAACAGCTCCCAGAAGTTGCGTTGCCGAATTTCTTCCGCTTCCTTGGCAAGGATCTCTTGCGTTGCAGGGTTAAAGCTCACGATCCGACCAACACCGTCCAATAAAATGACCAGGGAATGGATCATATCCAATAGTTTGGCGGAATAGTTCTGTTGATCCTCCAGCGCCAATTGCGCCAGCCGCCGGTCGGTGATGTCGATGCAGCTAATTTGCAGGGCCGGTTTCGCCTGGAAGGTGATGGGTATGATGGAAGCTTCCACCCAACGCGAAGATCCATCCTGGTGGCGGTATTTCACTTCTTTGCGCACAGGCGGATGGGATTCACCATCAACCGAAAACAAATCACCAGCGGTCACATTGGATTCGGGAAGCACATACTGCATGATTTGCTGGATGCTGACGCCGATCAGGTCATCGCGAGTATAGCCGGTCATGTCAATCATGGCGGGATTGATAAAGCGAACCTGATTATCTTGAATGATGGTGAGGCCTTGCAGAGAGCGATTGACCAGTGTTTGGTAGGCTTCTTCAGCTTGCTTGCGTTGGGTGATATCTTGGGCTGCGCCAACGATCTGAACCACTCTGCCGTCTTCATCCAGGATTGGGAGCAGGTTCTCACGGAGCCAAATGAGATTGCCTTGCTGGCCAAAGACGCGCACCTCAAAGTCAACAGTTTGGCCTTTTTCCACCTTGCTCATTTGCTCATTGAAAAACGGCAAATCTTCGGAATGAATAATTTCGAAGAAATGCTCGGGTGTGGTCATTTTGTTGAAGTCATAACCACTGATGCGCGCGACAGCCTCGGCGCCCCATTCGGGCACAATTTTGTAATCGGGTGTTACTCGGAAGGAGAAGGCCGCATCGGATATTAGCTCGGAGATTGCGCGGTAGCGTTCTTCGGATATCTTCAAAGCAGAGGCCGTCAAGGCGTGCTGACGTAAATCTTCCTGAAGTTGAGTCTTTTGAACAAAGAATTCTTCAATCAGACGAGCGATGTGGCCGAATTCGCTGCGGTTTTTTAAGAGCGGTTGGAGCGCTTGAGGTGAGCTGCGGGTGAGGCTGGTGGATATCTGATTCAACGGAAGAGCAATCCAATAGGCCATGGCAACGAAAGAGGCCAGGAAAAAGATAATTGCGGATACCAGGTACGTGGTCAGATCGCGTTGTTGGGCCTGCGCGTACCCCTCAAAGAATCGATTGGGGAAGCGCGCTTCGATGTATCCGATGGGGTCTATTTGCAAGCCTGGCAAGCTGTAATAGACCACGATATCTTTATCCGGATCTGCCGTCGTACCCGGGAAGTCACTCTGGCCGCTGGGGAGGACTTTCAATGTCGCGCCACTCAGGTTGGAAAGGGTGTTCAACCGTTCCTGATCCCACAACCGCCCGGTGAAAAAGTAGCCGTGGGGTTCGGTGGCATGGGCCACGTCGGCGCTGGGGTGTATGGTCGCGCCATGTACTTCCACAACCGTTCCATCGGGTAGCAAGTAGTTGAAACGGGTGTAAGGGGTGTAGGCAAACAGGTCGGTGATTTGATCGTTGGAAAGCGGTAGTGGTGCGCTGATCAGGTCGGGCGCCGAAGAAGCCAGGTGGATAAGCTTCTCCTCCAGGTTATATACCCAAATAGCCTGCACACTGTAATTGGTGAGTGAGGCGTTGAGGACGCTGTCGGCCCATTGGGGGTCGGCGGTGTCAACGAATTCGACCAACTCATTCCAATACGTATAATCAAACGTGAGGGTAGATTGCGATTGGCCCTCCAACTCCAGGATACGGGTGAACAGCAGCTCAAGCTCCTGGCGACGTTGATTCACCAACGATTCCATGCGGCTCTCCTGGCTGCGTTGCAAAACAAAGAATCCTGCCAGGAAGAGTATTCCTAACAGAAGCCACAAGATGATGAGCCGATATTGAACCTTCATTCGTCAACCATTGTCCTGGTTAGAACATCAGATTAATCGTGAATCCCTATGGTCGCACGCCCCCCCCGACAGACTGAGTTCGTTACGTTTCGTCTATTATAAAACATGTGCTGTTAAAGATCGGAGCCTTTTGATGGGGTCATTGGGAGTTGGCGTTTTCGCTTTCAATGTAGGGGAAACCTGCTTTGTGGATGGTAGGGTTGGCTTGCAAAAAGAAGCTGGCGGATACAGCCTCAATGGGCCGTATCCACCAGCTTCTTTTTGTGAAGGGTAATTGTCGGGGTTACGCGGTCTGGCGAAGTTCAGCCAGTTCCTGTTCCACCGACACGATTTCAGCGCGCAGATCTTTCAGGTACTGCTCCAGGCGCTGGATGTATTCTTCGCGAGTCAAGAAGACTTCTTCGGCATGATCGTGACCGCCGCAGCCGCAGCTTCCACCACAAGCACAATTTCCACCAGACATAGGTCACCTCTCTTTAGGGGTAATTGAACGGGTAAAGTGGACAGATTATACCGTGTTTAGGGGTGTCAATGCAACTAGATATTTTGACTCATTGGGAATTGGCGCGGTGAAATCCGCATTTATGCGGGACCTACCACGGCAACTCCTGGAGAGCCGATATTTTGGTTCATTGCGAACCGCTGGGGTAACAAGCGCCAATGATCTGGCGGAAAGACCCATTAATGGAATTCTGATGAGTTGAGCGATTTGTAGAGGATGATTCCCAGGATAAAAACCCCCAGGGGCGCCAACAAGCCGATGAGGAACAGGGGCATGTTGAGTTGGAACCCATCTGGTTGGGCAACGAGGGTTGGAGTGATTTCGAGGGCATGGGAGGTGGGCGTGAAAGTTTCGAGCGGGGGCGGGGTGACCTGCGAATTTCCCATTTCCGCGTCTTCGGTAGCGTACCGATCGCGTTGCGCGGTGCTGCTGGGAAGTTGGGTGAGGAACTCGGTAGCAGAAGGGGATGGAGTGGTCAAGCCGACGGTGGGGCTGGGCTGCCCTGGCGGGAAGGGTGTTTGGCTGGCGAGTGGTGTTGTGGTAGTAGGGGTGGGAGTGTTGGTTGCGCCGTTGGCCCCCGAGGCTGTGCTGGTGGGAAGAGGTGTGCCGGGCTCGGGATAGCCCTCAAGGGGTGTGATTTCAATGGGCGCTGGGTAGCTGTCGGTGGTTTGCATTTCTGCCGCCAGGACCGCGGGAGCCGGCTGGAGCGCTAGCCAGCCCAAGCCAAGCAGCCAGGCAGCGAAAATGGCGGAGAGCACAAGGGGGCGTAAGAGCGGACGCATGGGGGCAGAAAACTCCAAAAGCAGTGTATCACTTTTCAATAATTTTGGGGGCTCCCTCCGAATCTAACGATCTCCCTTCCAGAGTTCACCACGCCAATTCCCAATTTAGGCTTCCCCAAAGTCACGTGACTTTTTCAAAAGCCTCGCTCTTTCGTATGGGGGTGAGGGGTTGACGTTGGGAAAGCCATGAATTCCCAATGATCCGATCTTTTCGGGAGATAGATCGGCGGTATAATCAAAAATGTTTCTACTACTACCAATACCAATACGAACATCCATTCATAATCTTGGTTACAGGTAACCTTTTTCGGCAGGAGGAAAGACGATGGCAGCAAAGCGTACTCTACGGGCTGCGAGAAAAGGCGGGATTGGCATGGGGGCCATCACCAGTTTAGCGGCGGCGGCAGCCGGCGGGTGGATCCTCTACAGCAAATTCGCCGTAGACCATCAAATGCCCCTGCCGGATGCCATTGCGGCAGAGCGTAAAGCATTGGCGAGTAAGACTGCCGGGCAATTCAATTACTATGTGGATCAACAAGCGGGTGGTAGACCGTTGGTGCTCTTGCACAGCATCAACGCGGCTGCCAGTTCCTATGAAATGGCCCCGCTGTTCGAGCATTACCGCGGGCAGCGGTCAGTATATGCGTTGGATTGGCCGGGCTATGGTTTTTCGGAGCGCTCCGCGCGCGTCTATTCGGCCCAATTGTTTGCCGATGCGCTGGTAGAATTTCTCGCCACCCAGGTGGGCGAGGCCGCGGATGTGGTGGCGTTGTCGTTGGGCGCCGAATTCGCGGCGCGGGCAGCCCTGGCGCACCCGGAACTGTTCCATTCTCTCACCTTGATCTCACCGACCGGGATGAACCCGACTCGGCTGGCCAATGGGACTCAGGTGGCGCGTCAAACAGGCATCAGCAACGCGTTGCACCCGGTTCTATCGGCGGGGCTGTGGGGCCGGCCTTTGTTTGATCTGGTTGCCAGCCATTCCAGCATCAGTTTCTTCTTGCGCAAGAGCTTCAGCCAGGCCGTGCCGCCGGGCTTTGTCGAGTATGCTTATGCCAGCGCTCACCAACCGGGGGCCGAGCATGCCCCATTATATTTCTTGAGTGGCAAGCTGTTCACCCCCCAGGTTCGCAGCCTGATTTATGAAAAGATTAAAACTCCCACGTTGGTGATCTATGACCGCGATGGGTATACTTCTTTTGGGGCGCTGGAAGAACTGCTGTTGTTGAACCCAGCCTGGCAGGCAGTGCGCCTGGTCCCGTCTCAGGGCATGCCGCACTACGAGCGCACGGCAGACACAGCCGAAGTGATGGATGCGTTCTGGAAGGGAATCAAGTCGACATAACCAACAAAAAATCCCCGCGAAGGCGGGGAT
>CAYOHX010000039.1:0-35702 GCA_964403875.1 uncultured Anaerolinea sp.
CCCCCCCCCCCCCCCCCCCCCCCCCCCCCCCCCCCCCGCCGCGGCCTTATTGGTGCATTCCTCGCTGCGCTCGTTGGGCCCAGTGGAAGGCGGCGCGGAGACGGTGGTGCTGGGTTTGCTGAAAGTTCTGGGTCCGGACGGCGCTTTGCTGATGCCCGCGTTGAGTTATGAATCGGTGGGGGCGCGCAACCCGTTTTTTGACGTGGCACGGACGCCCTCTTGTGTTGGGGCGCTGCCCGAATTTTTCCGAACACGACCCGGCACACGCCGTTCGGTCCATCCGACCCATTCGGTGTGCGGGGTGGGCGGGCGCGCGGCGGAATTGCTGGACGGGCACGAACAGGATACCACCCCCTGTGGACCCAACTCGCCCTTTGCGCGACTGCCGCAGGTGAATGGTCAAATATTGTTTTTGGGTTGTGGCTTGCGCCCCAATACCAGTATGCACGCGGTGGAAGAACGGGTGGAGCCGCCATATCTGTTTAGTAAAATGGTGGACTACCAGATTACCCTGCCCGATGGCAATGAATGGACCATGAGCGTGCGCAGCCACAACTTCAAGGGTTGGGAGCAGCGTTATGACCGCCTGGAGGGGCTGATGGCGGTGGGGTTGACCCGCGGACGGGTGTTGCAGGCGAATTGCTTTTTGGTCGAAAGCGCGCGGATGTGGTCAGCGGCGCTGGCTGCGCTGAATGAGGACAGCTTGTTTTTCGTGGAGCCAGAGAAATGAAAATTACTGGGACGTTTTTAGATGAAATCACCCACGACATCCCGTCCAATAATTGGGGCGTGGATGAATGGGCGGCTGATTTCGATGCCATGCGCGCGGTGGGCATCGACACGGTCATTTTAATCCGGGCGGGGTATCGAGACCGGGTGACGTTCAACTCCGAGACGCTGGCCCGAGCGCTGACCATGCGCCCGGCGTATATGGACCTTGTGGATTTATTCCTCACGCAGGCTGAGCGCACTGGGATGACCTTTTACTTTGGCATCTACGACTCGGGGCGCTTTTGGCATGAAGGCCAGCCAGAAAAAGAGGTGGAGCTAAATTTGCGTTTTACCGAAGAGGTAGCCCGAAAGTACGGGCAGCGCCCGGCCTTTGGGGGCTGGTACATGACCCATGAAATTCATGAACACAACGAGGGAGTGACCCGCCTAATCGAACGCCTGGCTCGCCACGTGAAAGGGCTGAAGGATGTGCCGGTGCTGATGTCGCCTTATGTGCGCGGGCGCAAACAGTTTGACGACAACCCGATCACGCCAGAGGAGCACGAACAGCAATGGGATGAAATCCTGTCGATTCTGGGCGGGTTTGTGGACATTGTGGCATTTCAGGACGGGCAGGTGGATTTTGCCGAACTACCCACTTTTATGGAGATCAACACGCGGCTGGCGCGCAAACACGGCATTGCTCCCTGGAGCAACGTGGAGAGTTTTGAGCGGGGCATGCCGTTGAATTTCTTGCCCATAGATTGGCGAAATTTGCGCAATAAGATCGAGGTGGCGGAGAGCGGTGGGGTGGAGAAGTTGATCACCTTCGAGTTCTCGCACTTCATGAGCCCGAACTCAATGTGGCCTTCGGCAAGGATGTTATACCAGCGTTATCGTGAATTCATTGCCCAAAGTTGAACCTGGACAAAGAAGCCGAATTTGTGGTGGTACACCACAAATTCGGGATTATCCTACCAGGGCCTGAGTAGTTATACAACGTTTACCCTACCCATGCGCGCCCTATGGCGAATGAATTGGGGAATTGCCTTATACGGTTAAAACGATGATCCCGGCGATGGTGAGTACCATGCCGGCGATCGTTTTAAATGTAAGCGGCTCGCCGCTGAAGAGAACGCCCATGAGCGCGCCGAAGAGCGGCGAGGTGAAAGCAATGGGCATGACCCGATTGAGCGGCGCGCCTTTTAACGCGGTGTAAAAGCACAACATGCCCACGGCTCCGGCGACCACGCCGCCGCCGATAACCATGTATAGGATGGCCTTGCTTCCGGCCTGGGGCAGGGTTTTCCACTGCGGAAAACTGACCGCCCCCAGGATGATCAGGGCGCTGACCGTGCGCAGCGTGATGCCCATTTGGGGCGAGAGACCGCCGAGTTGCAGGCCCTTTTTTTCAAAGTAGCCGCCCACGCCCCAGCAGATGGCGGTTAGGAGTGCGAAAAGTTGTGGTTTCATTTGAGGCTCCCGAAAGTGAAGATTTGATCATAATCGACTGTACGTTCTTGGGGATGGTATTCGCCGGAGTGGGGGTCTTGAAAGTAGACGCCCCGATATTCACCGCGACGGATGGTCTGTAAAGCGGTGATGAGTCGATCGATTTCCCAATAATCGTTATATAGACCGAAGGAGATCCGCACCAGGCCAGGCACGTCGCGGCGGTCGTTGTTCAAAATGCTCTGGCGCACTCGCTGGGCTTCTTCCTCCGGTACACGCAGCAGGCTCATCAAGTAGGGGTGGGCGCAAAAGCAGCCGTTCCGCACACCGATGTTGAACTCGTAGCCAAGGATGGCGGCGACCAGGAAGTGCGAAATGCCTTCCATGTATATGGGAATGACCCCCAGGCGATTGGCGGCGTGGGCGGGGTCGGCGTCGCCCAGGATTTTCAAGCCGGGAACCTGGGGCAAGCGTTCCAGCAAGTAAGCGGTCAATTCGGCTTCATGGCGAGCTACGTTGTCCATGCCGATTTCTTGCAGTTGGGTAATGGCGGCGGCCAGCGCCACCGCGCCCACGGTGTTGGGGCTGCCGGCCTCTTCGCGTTCGGGGGCTGCGGACCAGTGCACCACGTCCAGGCCGACGAATTCAACCTGCCCTCCGCCGCGATGATCGGGCTCGCCCTGCGCAAAGGTATCTCGCCGCCCGATCAGCGCGCCGGTTCCGTAGGGAGCGTAGAGTTTGTGGGCGGAGATGACCACATAATCCAGGTGGGCGGGGTCAGAAAGTAGGCCCATGTTCACGGCACGGTGAGGGGCTAACTGGGCGCAATCCGCCAGGATATGCGCTCCGGCGGCGTGGGCTTTTTCGGCCAGGCGGTGAATAGGGTTCAGGTAGCCGGTTACGTTGCTGGCGCCGGTGACTGCCACCAAGGCGACCCGGTCGCGATATTCGGCCAGGAGCTGATCAAAGTGAGCTTCGTCCAGGCGGCCATCGGCCAGGGTGTGGATGTGGCGCACCTCGGCGACGTGGCGCCAGGGCAGGTCGTTGGAGTGGTGTTCCATGGAGCTGACCAGAACAACATTGCGCTGCGCCGTAAATGGGAAGCGCAGCGCAAGGCGATTAATCATCTCGGTGGTGTTCTTGCCGTAAATACAGATGTGATCGGTGGGGTTGCCTCCGACAAAGCGCAGGACGATCTTTCGGGTGGTTTCAAATATGTGCGTGGAGAGTTGACTCTTGAAGCCAGTGCCGCGGTGCACGCTGGAATAGGTGAGCAGAAAGCGGTGGACGGTTTCTTCCACGGCTTTGAAGGCCGGAGTGGAAGCGGCGTTGTCCAGGTTGGCGTACATGCGATAGTCGTCAGTCATGCCCTGGGTGGGATGCTCAACGCCAACGAACAGACTGCTGAAGTTGGAGAAGTCACTTTGCATATTTGATAACCTCTAGATCTACGATCAAAGTTAAGAGAATGGGGAAAAGACTTGAAAAAGTCCCGCAATTCGTTTATACTGTGGGTGTAAGTGGTGGAAAGTGGTACGAAGTGGTAGTAATTTATTGGTGAGCACCGCGTAACAGGTAAGTCACAGTCATAGGTTAGAGCGCCGGGAGTGTCCCGGCGTTCCGCGTATCAGGGAGAGGTAGAACGCATGTTCCTTGGGCAGTTTGAGCACACGATCGACGATAAAGGACGGCTGATCATTCCGGCCCGTTATCGCGAGCTGCTTGAGAACGGCGCCTACGTTACCCAGGGGTTTGAAGAAAACCTGATGGTAATGACTCCGGAATATTTCGCTACGATCTCTGATAACGTCAATCATATGAGTTTGACCGATCCCAAAGCGCGACAGCTCAAACGGTTGTTCTTCTCAACGGCAGAAAAGGTCGAGGTTGACAAGGTGGGGCGGGTCCTGATTCCGCAGCGTCTTCGCGATTTGTTCGGCTTGAGCGGGCAAGTGATGCTGGTAGGAATGGGGGATTTCTTCGAAATCTGGTCGACCGCCCAATGGGCCAAGCAAACCGAAAATCTGTCGGATGCAGCCGCGAACGAAAGCCGCTTTGCCGCTTTTGATATCACCGCGCGGTAAAAAGGGATGACGCTCCCGCCACACCGCTCTGTACTTTACCACTCCATTATACACGCTTTGCGCCCGCACAGCCCAGGGCGCTACGTTGATGCAACGGTTGGGGCCGGTGGCCACGCCGCGGGGATTTTGGAAGCCAGTCAGCCGGAGGGGAACCTCTTGGGAATGGATGTGGACCCGCAAGCGCTGGCCCTGGCAAGCCAGCGCCTTTCAGTCTTCGGCGAGCGAGCAACCCTGGTCAAGGCTTCGTATGTCGCCCTAAGCGAGCAATTGAAACGGCTGGGATGGGAGAGCGTGGACGGTATCCTGCTAGACCTGGGGGTCTCATCCATGCAGATCGATACCCCGGAGCGCGGTTTCTCTTTTTTGAGCGACGGGCCCCTGGATATGCGTTTCGATCCCGAGCAGCCGTTTACGGCTGAAGACCTGGTGAACCGCTGGGGCGAACAAGAACTGGCAGACATCATCTGGCGCTATGGCGAAGAACCCTTGTCTCGGCGAATTGCCCGGGCCATTTGCCAGTCGCGACCATTAACGACCACACTGGAACTGGCAGCGGTGGTGCTGACCGCGGCAGGAGGGCGCAAAGGGCGCATCCATCCGGCCACACGCACCTTTCAGGCGCTGCGAATGGCAGTGAATCGCGAGCTGCAAGCGATTGAAACGGTGCTTCCCCAGGCGGTGAGCGCGCTGGGGGCGGGCGGGCGGCTGGCTGTCATTTCCTTCCACTCGCTGGAAGATCGCCTGGTCAAACAGTACTTCCGACGCGAAAGCCGCGATTGTATTTGCCCCCCCGAGCAGCCGGTTTGCACTTGTGGCCACAAGGCAGTTTTGAAGGAAGTCAATCGACACCCCATTGAAGCCGAGGAGAGTGAAATTGCCGAAAATCCGCGCTCGCGAAGCGCGAAGCTGAGAGTGGCCGAAAAGTTGGCATGAGATTTGCACGAACCAGGATAGAGACCGAATTAAGGAGATGAGATTGTGACGATCAAGAACCGCCTGAAACAGGCTTACACACAAGCTCCCTGGCGCCTCCATACGCAGAAGGGTGTCTTGATCTTGATTGCGGCAATCCTCGGCGCCTCTGTCCTGTGGATCATGGTAACCGTATCGGTGGAAGCTTCAGACGCGGGTTTGGAGATCCAGTGGTTGAACCGGGTGCGGGATGAGTTGGAGCGAGGGAATGCCAGCAAGGTCACCCAGATCGCGGCGCTGAGCTCGGCGGCCCGGCTTTCAGAGCGGGCCAAAGAACTGGGCTACGTCCAGGCGACCCAGGAGCAGATCAGCTATGTGTACGTGGACGGTTACACGGGGCGGGCCGTGAAAGTCTCGGCGCAGCCGCCTGGGGCCGATCTACCCCCGGTATTAATCCGGCCAGAATACACCATGTCGCTTTCCGAATGGCTGATGGAAGAAATTAGCAAGCTGAGCGAGCAATCCCAAGGGGTATCCCCATGAACCAGACTTCATTTTTCCGTTTCCGCTTTATTGGAGGCGCGCTAACCCTGGCGGGCCTATTCATTTTTATATGGATGATCCGCTTACAGAGTAGTCCTGACATTCAAAAAGTCATCGATGAGAGCAACCGGATCCAAATGGTTACCCAGACGATCTTGCCGGTGCGCGGTTCAATCTACGACAAGTGGGGGCATCTGTTGGCGGGCAACGTTGAGGTGTACGAGATCTACGCGGATCTGCCCTACGTCACCGATCCAGAGACCATAGCCGCCACCCTGTCGGAGGTGTTGGGGGTTAAGCAAGCAGACATTCTAACCCAACTCAAGATTGCCCAATTCAATGAGGTGGGTGAAAAGATCGTTTACCTCAAGCTGGCTGAATTTGTCACTACCGAACAGCGTGACCAGCTCAAAGCCATTGAGAAAGAACTTGCCAAAAACGCCGAGACAATGCGCCTGCGCAAAGGCGAATACCCGCCAAACCTGGATGGTCTGGATTACATCCCCCATCTGCGCCGCACCTATCCCGAAGGATCGTTGGGCTCGAACATCCTCGGTTTCTATAACTTTATGGATCGGGAAGAAGCCGCGGGCATGTTTGGAGTAGAAGAGAAATATAACCGCCTGTTGACGGGCGTGCCGGTCAAGAAGACCATCTACATCGATCCACACTTGATCGACGAAGCGCAATCGGAGCAAATTCCGCCGGGAGCCAGCCTGATGCTGACGATCGATCGGGATATTCAGGCGATGGCCGAGCGTGTGGCGGATGAGGCAATGGACTCATCGGGCTCTAAGTCGGCCACCATCATCATCATGGACCCGGAAACAGGCGACATCCTGGCGATGGCTGTTACGCCACGTCTGGACCCAAATGAATACTGGAAGTATCAGGAGATTTTCCCCGGCGCCACGCCTTACAATCGGGCTGTGGGTTTGACCTATGAGCCCGGCTCGATCTTCAAGGTGCTCACCATGGCCGCCGCGCTAGATTCGGGCACGGTGCAGCCTTCGACGCCTTTCCTGGACACCGGCGTGTATTACATTGGCGGGGTGGGCATTCACAACTGGGATTACGGCGCCTGGGGTCCGCAGGACATGGTGGGCTGTATGCAGCACTCGTTGAATGTGTGCCTGGCCTGGATAGCGGATGAGATGGGGCCAAGCGTCTTCTACAGCTACCTGGAGAAGTTTGGGATTGGCCACACCACCGGCGTCGATTTATCTGGTGAGGTGAGCAGCCCGCTGCTGGTAGCTGGCGATACGGATTGGTACCCGGTCAATCTGGGAACCAACTCGTTTGGTCAAGGCGTGGCAGTTTCGCCGCTGCAAATTGTTTCGGCCATTTCAGCGGTAGCCAACGATGGCAAGATGATGATGCCGCGGGTGCTCAAAGCCGTCTTGGAGGACGGAGAAGAATATAGCAATCCCCCGCAGGTCATTGGCACGCCCATCTCGGCGGATACCGCTCATACCCTGACCCAGATGCTTTACACCTCGCTGAAAGAGGAATCCTCAGCGGCATTGGTGGACAAGTACTCTGTGGCTGGAAAAACCGGCACCGCTTCGATCCCTGGGCCGGGGGGCTATCTTTCTAACGCAACCAACGCTTCATTCATCGGCTGGGGGCCAGTGGATGATCCGAAGTTCGTCGTCTACGTCTGGCTGGAACAACCGACAGCCTCTGAATGGGGCTCGGTGGTTGCCTCCCCGGTGTTCAGCCAGGTAGTAAGCGAGTTGGTCGTCTTGATGGACCTGCCTCCGGATGAAATTCGGCAGCAGATGGCCGGAAACTAACGAGGAGAAGAAAAAACGTGTTGACCCTGGCGGATATCCTGGAAGCTTTAACTGGCACGCGAGCCGATGTGTCCCGCATGGTAATTACCGAAGCGGCTATCGACTCGCGCCAGGTCATTCCAGGTGGGTTGTTTGTGGCTCTGCCAGGCGAACGCACCGATGGGCATAACTTCTTGGGGGCGGCTTTCCGCCAGGGGGCCTCGCTGGCCCTCATCCAGAAGGAAGTACCCGAAGAATTCCCCGTCTTGGATCTGCGCCAGGGTCCGGTGAAAGGCGACACCACCCTGCCCGTTGCCCTGCGTACTGGGCAGCCGCTGTGCTTGCGGGTGGATGACACCTTGCAGGCTTTGCAGCAGTTGGCTTACTTCTGGCGGAGAAAGCAGAACGTGCGCATAATTGGCATTACCGGCAGCGTGGGAAAGTCGACCACCAAAGAGCTGGTGGCGGACGTGTTGAGTACCCGTTACCGCACATTGCGTAATCCCGGCAACTTAAACAACGAAATTGGGCTGCCCCTCACCCTGCTGCGCCTGGGGCCGGGATACCAACGAGCCGTGTTGGAGATGGGGTTCTACGTGCCCGGCGAAATTGCTCAGCTTTGCGATCTGGCCTTGCCTTCGGTGGGTGTGCTCACCAACGTGGGCACGGTGCATGCCGAGCGGGCGGGATCGATGGAAGCCATTGCCCGCGGAAAGGGCGAACTGGTGCAAGCGCTTCCGGCTGCGCCCAATGGAACGGCCATTTTGAACTACGACGATCCTTATGTGCGGGCCATGGCCGGCCAGACTCGCGCGCGGGTGTTTTACTACGGGTTGGATGCTTCCGCCGAATTGTGGGCCGACGAAGTGGTTGGGCTGGGGTTGGAAGGCATTCGTTTCCGGATGCACTACCACGATGAGATGCTCTCGGTGCGCGTCCCGTTGATCGGGCGACACTCGGTGCATACCGCGCTGAGGGCCACGGCAGTAGGTTTGACCGAAGGCCTGAGCTGGGGCGAGATCATTGAAGGATTGCGCACCAGCCAGACTCAGTTGCGCCTGGTGGCGGTGAAGGCTGAAAATGGAGCCTTGCTGCTGGACGACTCCTACAACGCTTCTCCTGAATCGACGCTGGCTGCGCTCAATATGCTGGAGGAAATCCAGGGACGCCGTATCGCGGTGTTGGGCGATATGCTCGAGTTGGGCCAGTACGAGCGCGAGGGCCACCAACGGGTGGGTGGGCGCGCGGCGGAGGTGGCGGATATTTTGGTAGCAGTGGGTGAATTGAGCAAGATCACCGTCAAAGCGGCCCAGCAGGCCGGGATGAAATCTGCGCGAGTGATGTGGGTTGCGGACGTGGACGCGGCGATTGAAATTTTGAAACCTATGCTGAAAGATGGGGATGTGGTTTTAGTGAAAGGTTCGCACGGTCTGCGCATGGACCGCATTGTTAGCCAATTGGAGACGGCAGAATGAGCGATGCAACCCTGGCGATCACCCTCAGTATGTTGGCCTTTATGATGACTGTCATTTGGGGTGGGCCGCTGCTGCGCGTCTTGCGGCACTTCAAGGTTGGCAAAATCATTCGCGTGGAAGGGCCGGAGCGGCACTTCAGCAAGATGGGTACGCCTACTATGGGCGGCGTGCTGTTCATCCTGCCGGTGGTGCTGCTGACGGTGTTGCTCAACGCGGTTTCGTTGATCGGCATGGAAGTGTTGGGACGCTCGGTGCTGCTGCCGCTGCTGGTCATGCTTTCCTTCGCGTTCATTGGCGCGGTGGATGATTGGGAAGGCATTCGCGGCCCGCGGCGTGGTTTGGGAATGCGCGCGCGGACCAAGTTCTTGCTGCAAATTCTGCTGGCCACCGGGGCCGCCTTTGGCCTGAAATATTTCCTGGGCGTTCCCGAGCTTTTCTGGCCGGCGGCGGAAGAGCCTTTCTCGTTAGGCGTGTTGTACATCCCCGTGGCGATTTTCTTGATCGTCGGGATGTCCAATGCGGTCAACTTCACCGACGGGCTGGACGGGCTGGCCGGGTTGATCTCGGCGACGGCTTTCGCGGCTTTTGGCGTGGTAGCGCTGATGCAAGGACAGACCTTCCTGGCTCGCTTCTGCTTCACCATTGTGGGAGCCTTGTTTGGCTTCTTGTGGTTCAACGTTCACCCGGCGCAGTTGATCATGGGCGACACGGGCTCGATGGCCTTGGGCGCGACCCTGGCCGTGGTGGCCTTGATGACCGGGCAGTGGCTGCTGCTGCCGGTGATCGCCATCATTCCGGTCAGCGAAGCGTTGAGCGTGATGATTCAGGTGGTCTATTTCAAAATGACCAAAGGCAAACGTTTCTTCAAGATGGCTCCGCTGCACCATCACTTCGAGCTGTTGGGCTGGAGCGAGACTCAGGTTGTGCAGCGCTTTTGGTTGGTGGGCCTATTATTTGCCATGCTTGGCATAGCAATTGCACTGGTGTAACAATGAGTAGAAACTGGCAGGATCAACGCGTGTTGGTGATCGGAGCCGCCCGACAAGGGCTGGCCCTGGCGCGTTACCTGTGCGGTAAAGGCGCTCTGGTTACACTGAACGATCAAAACCCGCCCGAAAAGATGGGCGCTGCGCGGGAAGCCCTGGCTGGGCTGCCTGTGGAGTGGGTGTTGGGTGGGCATCCGCTGGAGCTGCTGAACCGGATGGATTGGGTGTGCATTTCGGGCGGCGTGCCATTGACCATGCCCATTGTGGCTGAAGCTTCGCGCCGCGGCTTGCCTTTGACCAACGACTCGCAAATCTTCATGGACGCCGTGCCCTGCCCGGTGGCTGCCATCACGGGTTCGGCAGGCAAGACCACCACCACCACGTTGGTGGGTCGGATGGCCACCGCGGCGGCCCGCTCTCAGAGCCGGGTGTGGGTGGGCGGAAACATTGGCCTCCCTCTGATCGATCAGGTGGATCAGATTGGCGTAGACGATCTGGTGGTGCTTGAGCTGTCGAGTTTCCAACTGGAGTTGATGACCCGCTCGCCTCAGGTGGCCGCCGTGTTGAACATTACCCCCAACCACCTGGATCGCCACGGCACGATGGAGGCATATACCCAGGCCAAAGCGAATATCCTCCGCTATCAGACGCGCGGCGACACAGCCGTGTTGGGGAATGATGACGCTGGCGCGTGGGGTTTGCGCGGCCTGACGAGGGGCAAGGTGGTTTCGTTTGGCTGGCAGCGGCCCGATCTAGGTTGGGCGGGCGCTTTCCGCGGAGAGGACACACTATACTACACCGATGGCCACAGCGTGCAAAAGCTGATGGCCGTGGAAGAGATCGAACTTCGCGGCGCGCATCATATTCTTAATGTCTTGGCGGCTTGCGCCGTCTCACTGGCCTGCGGTATGCCGGTCGAGGCGCTCCGAGCGGGCGTGGCCGGGTTTGGTGGCGTGCCGCACCGCCTGGAGCTGGTGCGCGAGTGGCGCGGTGTGCGCTGGATCAACGACTCGATTGCCACGGCCCCCGAGCGGGCAATGGCGGCGGTGCGAGCCTTCAGCGAGCCGATCGTGCTCATGCTGGGTGGGCGTGATAAAGATTTGCCTTGGAGCGACTTGGCCCGGTTGATCCACGAGCGTGTGGACCATGTGGTGATTTTTGGCGAAGCAGCCGGGAAAATTGCCCAGGCCATTGGCCCCGCGCGAAGTGGCGAGCGACCCTACTCGGTGGAAGTGTGCGAGGGTTTGCAGGCGGCGATGGAAGCCGCGGGACGGGTCGCTCAACCGGGCGACGTCGTTTTACTCTCGCCGGGCGGCACCAGCTACGATGAGTTCAAAGATTTTGAAGAACGTGGAGAAAGGTTTCGACTATGGGTACAGCAACTTTCGTAAATCCTGTGCGGTCCACATCCCAACCCAAGCGCGGGCGGCAAAACCTGCTGTGGGGCATTGATTTGGTATTGGTGGGCGTGGCGGTTGCGCTGACCTTGTTTGGCGTGTTGATGGTGTACTCGGCGGGCCCGTTGTTCGCCGCGATCTTCAAGATGGAACCCGAAGACTTCCTCTATCGCCAGATTTTGTGGGCGGGCGTGGGTTTTGTGGCGATGGGCGTTGCCACCTTCTTCAGCTATCGCTGGTTCCCCAAGCTTATTGTCCCGATTATGTTGGTGACCATTGCCGCCCTGATCTTCGTAATCCTCTTTGGCCAATCCACGCTGGGCGCGAACCGCTCGCTGGTGGGCGCTTCGGTGCGTCCTTCGGAGCTGGCCAAGTTGGCAACCATCATCTACGTTTCGGTGTGGTTGCACTCCAAACGGGATGTGCTCAAGCAAGTAACCTTCGGGTTGGTTCCACTCATGGCAATTCTAGGGTTCTTGGGCGGGTTGATCTTCCTTCAACCTGATCTG
Source organism: uncultured Anaerolinea sp. (assembly GCA_964403875.1). Taxonomy (GTDB): domain Bacteria; phylum Chloroflexota; class Anaerolineae; order Anaerolineales; family Anaerolineaceae; genus Anaerolinea. The sequence continues at coordinate 11,845 of CAYOHX010000039.1, forward strand.
AGCGCGGCGTTCACGGTCATCATTTTGGGTGTGCTGCTGTTCATTCTGGCCGATGGCGATTGGCGGCAGATTGCCCTGGTATTGATTGTAGCGCTGGCGATTGGCTTCTTGACCGTGAATTTTTACAACACAGGCAAGCAGCGCGTGGTCGATTACATTGCCGGGTTGCAGGATCCCATTAATGCATCCTATCACGTGCGCCGCTCGCTGGGAGCAATCGTCAATGGCGGGTGGTTTGGCACCGGCATCGGCCTGGGCAGCGCCAAGTTCATCGGTCTGCCCGTGGCCCACACCGATTCGATCTTTGCCGTGATTGCCGAAGAAACCGGCCTGTTTGGCAGTGGGTTGCTGCTGGTGGCTTATCTGCTGATCCTGTGGCGCGGGCTGGCCATTGCGCGCAACGCCCCCGATCAGTTAGGACGGCTGCTGGCAGCGGGGGTTTCCATCTGGATTGTTCTCGAAGCACTCATTAACATGGCGGTTATGGTCAGCCTGATGCCCCAGGCGGGCAATGCGCTGCCCTTTATCAGCTATGGTGGTTCCAGTCTGGTGGTGACGCTGGCTGGAATGGGAATTCTTCTCAATGTGGGTCGCACGGCGACTCAAACACAAACTACTGAAGGAGGTAACACCTTTGGCGCGGTTGTTAATTTGCGCTGGCGGGACGGGCGGCGGCGTGTACCCCGCTCTGGCCGTCAGTCAAACACTCGGGAATGATGCGCAGCCTGTCCTGTGGGTGGGCGGCGAGGGCGGCATGGAGGCGGATCTGGTGACCCGCTCCGGCCTGCCCTTTGCTGCTATTCCCGCGGCAGGAGTACATGGCGTGGGTTTGAAAGCCCTGCCTGGCAACGTGGCGCGCCTGGTGAAGGGCGTGGCTGCGTCTCGCCGCATTCTTTCCGAGTTTCGCCCCGAGGTGATCCTCTATACGGGTGGCTATGTGGCCGTGCCGATGGCAGTGGCGGCTGGCAAGGTTATTCCCAGTTTGGTGTATGTGCCCGATTTGGAGCCGGGGTTGGCGCTGAAGACCCTGGCGCGCTTTGCCCACACCATTGCGTTGACCGCGGAGCCCTCGCGGGCATACTTCTCTGCTCGGGCGCGCACGGTGATCACTGGTTACCCGGTGCGCACGGACTTGGGCAACTGGACTCGCGCTGAGGCCAGGGCTCACCTGGGTCTGCCCGCGGAAGGCCCCGTGCTGCTGGTGACTGGCGGCAGCAAGGGTGCTCGCTCGATCAACCGGTCGGTGCTGGCGGTTTTGCCCCAACTTCTCGAACTGTGCGCGGTGGCGCATCTGAGTGGTTCGCTGGATTGGGCCGAAGTGGAAGCTGCCCGCGCTGCGCTGCCAGCGCGCCTGGTTGACCGCTATTTCGCGAAGCCATATCTGCATGAGATGGGCGCGGCCCTGGCCGCTGCCGATCTGGTGGTGTCGCGGGCGGGAGCTTCCAGCCTGGGCGAGTACCCGCTGTTCGGACTGCCCGCGGTTCTGGTTCCTTATCCGTATGCCTGGCGTTACCAGAAGGTCAACGCCGATTATTTGGTGAATCAGGGGGCGGCTCTCCTGCTGGAAGACGCGGCGCTGGGAACGCAGCTTTTCCCGTTGGTGCAGGGCTTAATCAACGATCCCGACCGGCTGGCCGCCATGCGCAAGGCTATGTCGGGGCTGGCCCGGCCTGGCGCCGCCGCGCAGTTGGCCGACCTGGTACGCGAGCTGGCTGGCGTACAAACCCGTGGAGGCAAGCCATGATCAGCTTGCATGTCATTTTCTGGATGTACATTATTCTCTTTGCCATCATCGGCGCTATGCGCGGATGGGCCAAAGAGTTGCTGGTCACCTTCAGCGTGATCCTGGCGGTGTTCATCATGACCGTGCTGGAAAGTTTCGTACCCTTCGTCAAAGACGTTTTGGCCAACAATGCGGAGGCGCACTTCTGGGTGCGTGTTGGGGTTCTGGCAGCCCTGGTCTTCTTTGGGTACCAATCGCCAAACATCTCGCGGCTGGCGACCAACAACCGCTTTGCCCGTGACCGGGTTCAGGATATCTTGTTGGGCATGTTCATGGGTGCTCTGAATGGGTACCTGGTGGTGGGCTCGTTCTGGTGGTTCCTGGCGGATGCCAATTACACCACCGTCAAGTTCATCGAGATTGCGGGGATGAGCGCCGAGCGCCTGGCCCTGCTTGAATCGTATATCCGGCGCATGCCGCCGGAATGGATGCAACCTCCAGTGATCTACTTCGCGGTGGCGCTGGCATTCGTTTTCGTGTTGGTGGTATTCCTCTAAAGGTGAGCGAAAGGATGGAACGGATTCACTTCATCGGTATCGGCGGCAGCGGACTTTCCGCAATAGCCCGGCTCCTGGCGGAGCGGGGGTATGCTGTCTCGGGCTCGGACCGGGCAGTATCCCCGCTGGCTGAGGACCTGCGGGCGGCGGGCATCCGCGTGTTTGCCGGGCATGCCGCGGAGAACGTGGCGGGAGCCGATGTGGTGGTGCGTTCTTCAGCCGTGCCTGAGGACAACCCCGAAGTGGCGGCGGCGCGCGCGGCGGGCATCCCCGTGCTCAAGCGGTCCGAGTTCTTCCCTCGCCTGACCGAGGGCTTCCAAACGGTGGCCGTGGCGGGCACGCACGGCAAGACCACCACCACAGCCATGATCGCCTTCTTGCTGCAACGCCTGGGCCAGGACCCCTCCTACATTATCGGCGGAGTGTCGCATGACCTGGGCGGAAATGCCCACGCGGGCCAAGGGCGAACGTTTGTCATCGAAGCGGATGAATACGACCGCATGTTCCACGGCTTGCAACCAGCCCTGGCAGTGGTGACCTACATGGAGCACGACCATCCCGATTGCTACCCCACCCCGGCAGAATACCGGGAGGCTTTCGCGGGCTTTGTGGGGCGGATGCAGGCGGGCGGCACGCTGCTGGCTTGCGCCGACCAACCCGAGACGCGCGGTTTGACTGCCGAAGTGCCTGCCGGTTGTCGCGCGCTGACCTATGGATTGCGCGAACCGGCCCATTACACCGCGGTCAACCTGACAGCCCAACCGGGCAAGGGGTATCGCTTTGAGGTTCATTTCGGCAAGCAAAAAATGGCCGAGGTGTCCTTGGGCGTGCCTGGGCTGCACAACGCCAGCAATGCCCTGGCGGCCCTGGCGGCAGTCGACTGCCTGGGGTACTCCGTGCAGGCGACCGCCGCGGCTCTGGCGGAGTTCAGCGGCACAGGACGGCGGTTTGATGTGCTGGGTACGGCGGAAGGTGTTACCGTGATCAACGATTACGCCCATCATCCGACTGAAATCCGGGCCACCTTGCAGGCGGCGCGGGCCATGTACGCTGGGCGACGGGTGTGGGCGGTCTGGCAGCCCCACACCTTCAGCCGCACGAGCGCGCTGGAAACGCAGTTCGCCGGCGCGTTTGGCGAGGCCGATCGGGTGGTGGTGACCGAGGTGTACGCGGCGCGGGAACAGGCTCACGGCTATTCGGCGGAGCAGGTGGTGAAGCGGATGGATCATCCTGGCGTGGCGTTCATCGCCTCACTGGATGCGGTGGTACAGCACTTACAGGATCATTTGTTGCCCGGCGACGTTTTATTGGTGCTCTCTGCGGGCGATGCCGATCAGATCAGTGCCCGAGTATGGGCGGACTTGAAGGACAGAGGAGGAAAACATGGCTGATCCGAAGAAAGAGCAATTCCGAATTTTTAAGGCCGAACTGGACACGCTGCCGATCCAATTGGTTCCCCCGGACCCGGCTGGGTCGGGCCATAACCAGCGGCGGCCGCTGCAGAAGGGAAGTATTCAGCCTTCCGAACCCGAGCGGCAGGTTGTGAACCGCGTGATTGACCGGATTAAGAAGATCTAATGCCCAAAAACGCGACCCCTACCATTCCCATGAACCGCCTGCGCGAGGCGTTTGGCCCGGCGTTGCAAGAAAACGTCATTCTGGCCAACTTCACCACCGCGCACGTCGGCGGACGGGCGCTGGCTTTACTCCCGGTGCATACTGCCGGAGAGCTCGAAAAGGCCGTGCGCGCGCTGTGGGAGATGGGGCTGCCTTTTCAGGTGTTGGGCAGCGGCTCGAATGTGCTGTTCAGCGACCAAGGCTACGCGGGGGTGGTGGTGATCAACCGGGCACGGAACATCAAGGTAGACGTGCATCACGAGCCCTTCAGCGTGTGGGCCGAATCGGGGGCCAACCTGGGCACGGTGGCGCGCCAGGTGGCGCTGCGCGGGTTGAGCGGTCTGGAATGGGCCGCGACCATCCCCGGCACGGTGGGCGGGGCGGTGTATGGGAACGCCGGCGCTCATGGCGGAGATATGCGCGGAAATTTAATCGTGGCAGAAATCTTGCACCCTATTCATGGTAGAGAGGACTGGACGGTTGAGCGGATGGAATATGTCTACCGCAGCAGCGCATTAAAAAGAGAATCGGGGCCCAAAGCGGTGATTTTGGCGGCGCGCATGATGCTGACCCAAAGCGCGCCAGAAACGGTGCAAGCCAAGATGGAGGAGTTCGCGGCTCGCCGCCGCCAGACTCAGCCGCCGGGGGCCAGCCTGGGATCGATGTTCAAGAACCCGCCGGGCGATTATGCGGGTCGCTTGATCGAAGCCGCCGGGTTGAAAGGGGCTCGCGCGGGTGATGCGGAAATCAGCGCGCAGCACGCCAACTTCTTCATCAACCACGGCCACGCCACGGCCAAGGATGTGGCGGAATTGATTGGCAAGGCCCAAAAGCAGGTGTTTGAGCAGTTTGGCATCCATCTGGAACTGGAAGTGGAACTGCTGGGCGAGTGGCCGGAATTGGAAAATCTTAGAGGATAGGTGAATTTTGATGGAACGGAAGATTAACGTCGGTGTAATTTTCGGAGGGCGGTCGGGCGAGCATGAAGTCTCGATGATGTCTTCACGCTCGATCTTAGCGGTGTTGGATCCCGCCCGTTACACCGTGACGCAGATCGGCATCACCCACGCGGGCGAGTGGTTCACCGGTGAAGATGTTTGGGCAGCCTTTGACGCTGGGCGCATGGATGGGCTCTCACGGGCAGTGCTGCTGCCCGAACCGGGCCGCGCCACTCTGTATGCGCACAAGGGCGACTCGCTGGAACCGATCGTCGATCTGGATGTGATTTTCCCGGTGCTCCACGGCACCTTTGGTGAAGACGGCACGCTGCAAGGGCTGTTGGAACTGGCCGATGTGGCGTATGTGGGTGCGGGCGTGCTGGCTTCTTCGGTGGGCATGGATAAAGCCTTGTTCAAGGATGTGATGCGGGCCAACGGCCTTCCGACGATCGAGTCGCTGACCTTCCTGCGCGGGCAAATTGAAACCAGCATGGACAGTGTGCTGGAGCAGTCCGAGACGTTGGGATACCCGCTGTTCGCCAAACCGGCCAATTTGGGCTCTTCGGTGGGCATCACCAAGTGCCACGGGCGATCCGAACTTTACGAAGGCTTGATGGAAGCCGCGCGCTTTGACCGGCGCGTTCTGGTGGAAAAAGCCGTGCCCAACGCCCGCGAGATCGAGGTGAGCGTGTTGGGTAACGACCAACCTCAGGCTTCGACGCCTGGTGAAATCTTGCCGGGCGACGAGTATTACAGTTACGAGGCGAAATACATCAGCGATAATTCGCAGTTGCTCATTCCGGCGCCTTTGCCGGAAGCGGTGAGCGAGCAGATCCGCGCCCTGGCTGTCCAGGCTTACCGCGCCATTGATTGCGCGGGGTTGGCGCGGGTAGATTTTTTGGTGAACGCCGAGACATTGGAAGTGTTCATCAACGAGGTCAATACCATTCCAGGCTTTACCCGCATCAGCATGTACCCGAAGCTGTGGGAGGCCAGTGGGATCTCTTATCGGACTTTAGTGGATCGTTTGATTGAGCTGGCGCTGGAACGCAAGGCAGACCGCGACCGAACCGAGCGCCGCTTTAGGAGGGGAGCATGACCGCCAACCAGGACACCAAGACACGCGCGGATGAACTGCGCCAACGCCGGGTGGAACAGGCCCGACCGCGGATGACCACACCCGCCGCCCGCCCAACCCGCTCTAGCCGGGCGGCTGCGCCCGCTACCGAGGTTCCGCCGGCGATGGCCCGACCTGTGGTGGTGCGCAACACAACCTTTGGCACACCCATCCACCGCCAGGCTTCCACGCCCAACCCGCGCCGCCAATATTACGTGGCGCTGAATGCGGCTCCGGGCGCGGAACTGCGCCTCCCGGCGCTGCCGGTCTTCCGTCCGGGCTGGCGGGCGCTTTCGGGCGCGCTGGTATTCGGCTTGCTGGTTCTGGTCGGCTCGCTGCTGTGGTCGCCGTTCTTCATGGTTGACGGGCTGCAAATCGAAGGAGCCAATCGTATCGACCTGGGCGAGATCGAGGCGATTGCCGATTTGGAGAACCTGTCGATCGTGGAAGTGAATGCCCAAACCGTGCGCGATGAAATAACCGAAGCTTTCCCAGATATCGAGAAGGTGGTGGTCAGTGTGGGGCTGCCCAACGCGGTTGGCATCACCATTACCGAACGGCAGCCCGCGATTGCCTGGCAGCAAGGAGAAGAAACCCTGTGGATCGACGGGCAGGGCGTGGTTTTCCCGGCGCGCGGCGACGCGGGCCCGCTGCTGACCATCCAGGCCAAAGATGCCCCGCCCCTGGTAGCCCCGGTCGTTTCACCTGAGGCGGAACTGGCAACCACGGAAGCGGAGAATGGGCAGGCAGCCAAGACCACGGTTGGACCCGATAAGGTGGACCCGGCGCTTTTGTTGACGGTGCAGAAGCTGGTATCACTGCTGCCTGAAGGCGCCCAACTGGCCTACTCCCACTCCGATGGACTGGGTTGGCAGGACACGAATGGAACATACGTCTTTATTGGCTCAAGTCTGGATAACTTCGATGCCAAGTTCGCCATGTACCAACAAATTGCCACGGAAATGTCAAATCGCGGCATTCAACCGGCGTTGATCAGTGTGGAATACCTGAACACGCCCTATATTAAGATGGAGCATTAAATATGGCGGATGAACCGATCGTCGTCGGAATCGATATCGGCACCACCAAAGTTTGCACGCTGGTCGCGCGGGTGGAGGGGGCCAACAATCTGCGCATCCTGGGGGTGGGCATTGAGCCTTCTCAGGGGATTCGCAAGGGCAATATCGTCGATCTGCAGGCCGCGTCGCAGGCCATTGGGCGCTCGATTGAAAAGGCGGAACGAACCTCGGGCATGGAGATCACCTCGGCGCTGATCAGCCTGGCGGGATCGCATGTCTCGTCGGTGAACAGCCGCGGGGTGGTGGGCATTTCGGGGCGGGCCATTGACCAGGAAGACGTGTTCCGCGCCCTGGATGCCGCTCAGGCTGTGGCCATTCCGCACAACCGCGAGATCATTCACGTGATCCAGCGTGGGTTCGTGGTCGACGGGCAGGATGGCATCCGCTTGCCGGTGGGCATGCACGGTTATCGCCTGGAGGTGGAGGCGCACATCATCACCGCCGCGGCTGCGACGGTGGAGAACTTACGCCAGAGCGTGCAGTCTTCGGGCGTGCAGGCGTCTCACTTTGTGCTCAACCCGCTGGCTTCAGCCGAGGTGGTGCTTTCGGAGAACGAGCGCCAGATGGGCGCGGTGGTTTGCGATATCGGCGGGGGAACAACGGATATGGCGATCTACATTGACGGCGACATCTGGCACACGATGGTGCTGGGTATCGGCGGCAACCATATTACCTCGGATATTGCCCACGGTTTGCGGTTGTCGATTTCGCAGGCTGAAGAGGTCAAGAAGCAGTATGGGCACGCGCTGCAAGAGGAAATTGATGAGCGTGATAGCTTCTCGACCCGCATTTTTGGAGAAGAAAACCCGGTTGAAATCCGGCGCAAGGATCTCGCCATGATCATTGAAGCGCGGGTGGAAGAAATTTTCGACCTGGTGCTGCAAGAGATCAAGCGCTCGGGCTATGACGGGCTGCTGCCGGCTGGGGTTGTTTTGACCGGCGGCGCCAGCCAACTCCCGGGAATTCGCGCGTTGGCCAGCCAGGTGCTGGGGCTGCCGGTGCGCGTGGCCAGGCCCGAGAATTTGCTTGGCCTCGCCGACCAGCTCTATTCGCCGGCATACTCTACCAGTGTAGGATTGCTTTACTGGGCCATGATGATGAGCGAAGCAGCTCCCGCTTCCGGGGGTAGGCGCTCGAACCGCAAAGGAGGTAATCCAACCCTTGATACAATCAAGAATTGGCTCAAACGTTTGTTACCGTAGTGGTGTTATCGTGACTTCCCCGACCGGACAGGGAACGGTTGGGGACGCCACGCCGAGTGAGAAAAACCTATTCATTTTGCTCTTGGAGGTAAACCATGGACATGTCCCAACCCGTATCTGAGTCGTTCGCCCGCATTAAAGTCATCGGCGTCGGCGGCGGCGGCTGCAATGCCGTCAACCGCATGATCGATGAAGGCCTGCAGGGCATCGAGTTCGTCACCGTCAATACCGATGGGCAGGCCCTGCTGCTCTCGCGCGCCGACACGCGCGTGCGCATCGGTGAGAAGGTCACCCGCGGCCTGGGCGCCGGCGGCAACCCCGAGATGGGGCGCAAGGCCGCCGAGGAATCGGCCACGGAATTGTATGAGGTGCTCAAAGGCAGCGATATGGTCTTCGTGACCGCCGGTATGGGTGGCGGCACGGGTACCGGCGCGGCTTCGATCGTGGCCCAGATTGCGAAGGAAGTCGGCGCGCTGACCATCGGCGTGGTGACTCGCCCCTTCACCTTCGAAGGCTCTCGCCGGGCGCAATCGGCCGAGGCGGGCATCGATAAGCTGAAAGAACATGCCGATACGCTCATTGTCATTCCGAACGATCGCTTGCTGCAAATGGTCGATAAGCGCGCCAGCCTGCAGGAATCCTTCCGCATGGCCGATGATGTGCTGCGCCAGGGCATTCAGGGCATTTCTGAACTGATTACCGTGCCTGGTTTGATCAACCTGGACTTTGCCGACGTTCGCGCGATTATGAGCGAGGGCGGGGCGGCGTTGATGGCAGTGGGCAAGGCCTCTGGCGAGGACCGCGCCCGCGTGGCGGCTGAGGCGGCCATCTCCAGCCAGTTGCTGGATATCACCATCGACGGCGCGCGCGGCATTCTGTTCAACGTGACCGGCGGTCCCAGCCTGACCCTCTTCGAGGTCAACCAGGCGGCGGCGATCATCAAGGAAACCGCGCATCCCGATGTCAACCTCATCTTCGGCGCCGTGGTGGACCCGAAGGTTGGCGACGAAATCCGCATCACGGTCATCGCCACGGGTTTCGATCGGGCCGGGGGCGTCCGGCCGGTTGAGCGGCCTTTGCGCCTGGATGACAGCCAGACTCCGAGCCGCGCCCGGAGCGGGTCTGTCCAGAATACGCCGGTGGAACGGCCGATTTCGACCTCTTCGAGTTCAGCGCAGGCTGAGTTCCAGCGGGTTATTAATACAGACGATTACGACATTCCTGCCTTCTTGCGCAACCGCAAGAAATAAGTGTAATGTCCTGCATCGATTGTCCTCTGTAAGCCGGGGCGGGGAAGGGGCCCGCCTCGGAGATGGGGCAGTCACGCGAGATTCGTGGTAGGTTGTCTTTCGTCCTGGTTTACTATACATACGGGGGCCTGAGCAGGAATTCCCTGCCTGCCGGGCTGTTTCCGGGCCTTGCCGCGCATACCCATCCGGCGGTGAGGCCCGGTTTTTTTCGTTAAACAAAGAGCCAGGCGGTATGGTCGCGCCGCCTGGCTCTTTATCTTGATGGATTAGGTTTTATCCGCGTGGTTTGATCGAAAGGCTTTCTTCGCTGTTGGCGAACCCTCTTTGCAGCGGCGCGGCGTCCAGGGCCAGCACGCGGCTGTTGGCGAAGAATTCGAAGTCGAAGCCGGTCGGGTCGCCGGCGGCCTTGCCCGGAATGGGCATCAGGCGGGCTACCAGGGGTTTGTTGAGGCGTAAAGCCAGCGCGCCCACGTCTAACAACACGCCGGTAATTTGTTCAGCGCTGGCGTCACCGGGCAGGGGCACGGTATCCAATCCGCAGCCACACACGGCTGAATACAGAAGCAGGTCTTTGAGGGTCAGGCTGCCTTCAGCAGCGCGCTTGGCCAGCCGCGAGTCCTCGAGCACGGGCAGCATAAGTCCGTTGAAACCCACTTTCAGCCAGCGGCCCCGGTCGAGGCTGTCAGCCACAAAGGCCGCGGCGGCTAGCGATCCGCTCAGGCCCAGTGCCGCGGGCCCCAACTGTTCGATGGCCGCGCCCAACGAGCACCAATCCTGGGGGTAGGGGGCGGGAGAGAAGTCGATACCGTAAAAGTCGAGGTTATATTGTTGGGCCAGGTGTACCGCGCGAGTGGTGAGGGCAGAGGCGTGGTCTTCCAGAGCGGTGATCAGCCGCTGGCGGCCATCGGCCAGCGAGACGGCTTTGCGGAAGACGTCCAGGACCACATCGGCGCATTCCACGGCCAGCGAGAAGCCGGGGCGCTCTCCGGCATGGAAAGAGCCGGGGAAGAAAGGACCGTGGGGGCTCAGGTTGGCCAGGGCCGCGAAGCGCAGGTTGGCAAAGCCTTCCGGCTCCAGCGTGGTGGCCTGGGTGATGATGCGCGCGCAGGCGCGGGCGGCGGGTAGCGAGAGGCCCTCGGCAGGGGTGGCGATCAGGCCGGTGAGGAAGACGTTTTTGGTGGCTGCCAGGATCGGCGCAACCAGATCGAAGCTGGTCGGGTAGGCGGGTAGGGCCGGGCCGAGGGATAAATAGGTGAAACCGCGCTCAGCGGCGTCGGATTCGAGGGTTTGGGCTAACTGGACGGCGGCGGGCAGGTCTTCGGTCTGGTAGAGCAGGGGAAAGGGCACGGTGGCCAGGCGGGTGGTTTGCGCCTCCATCCCGGCGGAGCCGAACAGGGTTACGGCATCGCGGGCCAGGGTCGAGAGCGTATCCAGATGGCGGTAGGCCTGCGAAGAGCGCGGGTCAAAGAAACAGGTGACAGAGCGAACTTTCATGGTTGCAGAGGACTCCTTTGCCGGACGACTTCAAACAGAAGAATGGCAGCGGCAACAGCGGCGTTGAGCGACTCGCTGCGGCCAGGCATGGGAATGGTGATATTTCCCGAGGCCAGCGCACGGGCCTGGGGACCAGCGCCATCGGCTTCACCGCCGATGATGAGCGTGACCGGGCGGCGCAGATCGGCCTGCCAACAGGGCGTGCCCTCGGCAGCCTCGGCCAGCCAGATTTGGGTGGCTGGATGGCAATAGCGCTCGATGGCGGGCCAGTCCATTTTTTGCATGGGCAGGCGGAAATGAGCGCCCATCGCGGAACGTAAAGCCTTGGGATTGAAAGGGTCGGTGGTGCCAGGGCCGAGCAGGATTCCTTGCGCGCCCGCGGCGGCGGCGGTGCGCAGCAGCGTGCCCAGGTTGCCGGGGTCGCGCAAAGCGTCGGTGACAACCAGAAAATTGGGCTTTTCGGGGAAAGGCAGCTCGCGGCGGACGAAAACGCCAAGCAGCCCTTGCGGCGTTTCGGTGTCGGCCAGTCCTTTCATCAATCGCGGAAGGACGCCTTCAGCTTCCACGCCTTGACCGCGAGCATTCTCGACCAGGCTTTGGCCGCGTGGCGAGAGTTCATCGGTGTAGAGCAGGTAGCGAGCCTGCCATCCGCCTGCCAGGGCTTCTTCCACCAACCGGACGCCTTCCGCGACGAATTCGCCAAACTGCTCGCGATCTTTGCGCTGGGTGAGCAGGGCGCGGGCGTGTTGCAGTCGCGGGTTCTGAGAGGATGTAATCATGCGGCGGCCTCCAGGTAATAATCCAGGGTAGGCTGGTCGATAACGGTCAGGCGCACCAGGGTCAGGGGACTCTGTGGGTGGGCGGCGGCCCATTGGCGCAGGGTTTGCAAAGCGATCCGCGCGGCGCGATCTTTGGGAAAGCCAAAGATGCCGGTGGAAATTGCGGGAATGGCCAGGGAATGCAATCCAAGTTCAAGGGCCACGTCCAGACTGCCGCGGATGGCATCGGCCAGTTTACGATCTTCGTCGCCTTCGCCCCAAACTGGCCCGACCGCGTGAATGACAAACCGGCAGGGAAGGCGGCCCGCGCCCGTCCAGGCCGGGCGGGAATGGGGCACGGGGCCATGTTCATGCACCCAGGCGTTGGATTCGGCCTGGATGGTAGGCCCTCCACGCCGGGAGATGGCTCCTGCCACGCCGCCGCCGTGCTGAAGGTGGGCGTTGGCCGCGTTGACGATAGCGTCTACGGTCTCTTCAGTCAGGTCGCCGAGGACGAATTCAAGCCGTATTCCTGGGGCCAGGGTTTGGGTTAGTACGACGGTGTTCATCATCCTATTATAGAAGAAAGTTCTCGAATCATTGGGGATTGGCATGGCGAACCCCGGGTCAGGTCCCGATGGACCGTTTTGCCGAGCGTTCCGCGCTTAACAAATCAAATCCCGCGTATTTGGCGAGAAGACCACTTCACTTGAATGAGTAGAAAAAATTAGACCCTCGGGGTTTAAAAACCCCAAGGGTCTAACGGAGTGACCGAAGTTTTCGCTGCCTGTTAAAATCAGGCGGCTTTGGCTTTTTCAACGACGGCGGTGAAAGCCTGGGGATCGCGGATGGCCAGGTTGGCCAAAACCTTGCGGTTGAGTGTGATCCCAGCGACTTTCATGTCGTGCACGAGGCGGCTGTAGGTGAGACCATTGAGGCGAGCCGCAGCGTTAATGCGAGCGATCCACAGTTTGCGCAGATCGCGCTTGCGAGCGCGGCGGTCGCGGAAGGAATACCACAGGCTCTTGAGCATCGCTTCGTTGGCGCGCTTGAACAAGCGGTGCCGGCTGCCAAAGTAGCCTTGATTCATCTTCAAAACTTTTTTATGACGCAGGTGGCCTTTGGGGCCTCCTTTTACACGGGCCATACATTACTCCTTTGCGTACCCCTGGGCGCCGGTTTGTTTACCAGTTGCGAACACCCAACGGCCGCTCTAAAAAAACGGATTTCCCCAAGAGGGGAGACGATGGCGGGCAGCCTAGTCCTTGAGGTAAGGGGCCAGGCGCTTGACGCGCTTGATGATGCCGTCGCCGAGGACGGGGATCATCTCAGCAAATAGGGCCTTGGTGCGCTCGGCGGTGCGGCGGCGCAAGTGGCTCTTGCCGCCTTTCGTGCGTACCAGCGTGCCCGACCCGGTCAGGCGGAACCGTTTGGAGGTTGCCTTGTGGGTCTTCATCTTGAACTTGCCTTCTCTAGCTTTGCGTGGCACAGCGAAACTCCTATCGAACAAAAATATGAGCGGTCAACTCGCGCGACCGCTGATTATACAACAGAATCGGCGAATTGCCGAGTCCTGTTGGGATCATTTTTTAACCAGACAGAGAAACTAATTCTCGTTGTCTTCTTCGGTTTCGTCGTCGACTTCGTCAGCCTCGTCGGCTTCGTCAACTTCGACCGCTTTGGCCTGAGGTTGAGCCTGAGTATGAGATTCGCCTTTGCGCTTGCCGGGTTTGGCAGGGGTCAGCAGCATGCTCATCATGCGGCCTTCCAGGGCGGGGGGCTGCTCGATGGTAGCCAGATCGGATAGTTCCTGGGCAATATCGCGCAGGTCTTCCAGGGCCAACTCAGGGTAAGAAACCTCGCGACCGCGAAAACGCACGGTTACTTTCACCTTGTTGCCTTCCAATAACCAGCGGCGGGCATCGCGCGTCTTGAAGGAGCGGTGATGTTCGTTGGTTTTGGGGCGAAGGCGGATTTCTTTGATTTCGATGTGGGTCTGGGCTTTTTTGGCCTCGCGTTCTTTTTTGGCGCGTTCGTAGAGGAACTTACCAAAATCCATGACCCGGCAAACGGGTGGGTTTGCGCCCGGGGCGACCTCAACCAGGTCCAACTCCGCGTCGCGGGCGATGCGCATGGCTTCATAGGTAGACACGACGCCTACGTTCTCGCCGGTGGGGCCGATCAGGCGGACTTCCGGCACCCGAATCATCTCATTTACTCGAAATTGTGTCGTACTGATAGTTCTTCTCTCCTCGTGACTAATAGGAACAATACCCGCGCATTAAAACGGGATTAACGCGTAGATGATACCATATATCAGTAAGAATCGTCAACTTTTAGCTCATTGGGAATTATGGCTTTTCCAAAGTCAGCCCCCCATACGAAAGAGCGAGGCTTTTGAAAAAGTCAAGTGACTTTGGAAAAACCATACATTGGGAATTGGTCAGGTGAGGCCCTCTGTTGGAGTAACGTCTTTGTGTTGGTTCCACTCGGAAAGAGCCATGCCCAGGAGAATCAACGCGATGCCAGCTCCAGCCACCAGGGTGACCGGCTCGTGCAGAGCTACCACGGAGGCGGCAATGGTCACCAGTGGGACGAGGTAGATATACACACTGGTTTTCACCGGGCCGAGCCTGTGCACAGCGAAGTTCCAGGTCACGTAACACAAAGCCGAAGCGCCTACGCCCAGAAAGAGAAGGTGAAGCAGGTTGGAGAGGTCCGCCAACCGTTGAAGGCCAAAACGGAAATCGAATAATGGCAGCAGGGGCAGCAGAAAGAGCAATCCGTAGGTGACCACCTTGCGGGTCATGCCTAGAGATGAGCCTTGCTCTGTGCTGATCAGCTTGACCAACACGCTGTAAAACGCCCATACAACGGCCGCCAGGATGGACAAAAGGTCGCCCAAAGGATTGAGCTTGAGCACCAGGCTGCCATTGAAGGCGATTAGAATGATGCCGGCGATGGCAGCGGTGAAGCCGAGGAAGAAGTTGGGGTTCAGTTTCTCGCCAAGCACCGCCTTGCTGACCAGCGCGGTGAACAAGGGCGCCACCGAGACCAGCACACTGACGTTGGCAGCCAGGGTGTAGGTGAGGGCGATGTTTTGAAAGATGAAGTATAGGGTCGCGCCGCACAGACCTGCCAGCATGAGCTTCCACTCGGCTCGCAGGAAGGCACGTGCTGTGGCATGCGGGTTCAAGCGCGGCGGGCTGACAAGGGTCAATGCCAGCACGCCGAAGGCCAGGCGGAAAAACATAATCTCGATCGGGGTGAAACTGGCGAACAGAACCTTGGTGTTGATGAAAGTGACGCCCCAGATCGTGATGGTCAGCAGCGCGGCGAGATGCCCGAGAAGAGGACGGTGTGGGTTCATTGAGGTGAAGTTATATCACGAATTGATGCTGTGAGAGTAAGAAAGGTTTTGACTCTCTGGGAGTTGCCGCATTTTGGAGTGTCACACTCCAAAATGCGGGGTTCACCACGCCAATTCCCACTGCCCAAAGGTTTTCAGGACCCAGAGTCGCTAACCCATTGCGGATGAAGCCCCGCCAGCCCCAATGAACCGAAATGCTCAAGCGGCCCGGTATAATCAACGCATTCTTTAGCGGAGGTGTTTTGTGGCAACCGATACGCGACAACCCTGGGTACACTCGCACCAATACAACTCGCACAAGCTTCAAAACGAACGCAGAACCTTGTGGGTAATTCTGCTGACGGTTAGCATGATGGTGGTCGAAATCGCGGCGGGCTCATGGTTTAGCTCCATGGCCTTGTTGGCCGACGGCTGGCATATGGGCACCCATGCGGCAGCGCTTGGAATTACCCTGGTGGCTTACATCTTTGCCCGCCGGCTGGCTGGCGATCAACGCTTTGCCTTTGGCTCCGGAAAAATTAGCATCTTGGGTGGCTTCAGCAGCGCGGTGGTGTTGTTGCTGGTCGCGCTGCTCATGGCCTACGAGGCGGCCCAACTCCTGTTCTCGCCGCGAACGATCCAGTTTGATGAAGCCATTGGGGTGGCGGTGATTGGGCTGTGCGTCAACCTACTCAGCGCGTTCCTGCTCAAAGACCACGATCATGGTCATGACCACCAGCATGCTCGCGCGCATCACCACCGGGAAGATTACAACTTGAGGGCGGCTTATCTGCACGTGTTGGCGGATGCGTTGACCTCGATCCTGGCGATTGTGGCGCTGGTGTTTGGCAAGACGCTCGGCTGGGTGTGGATGGATGCGCTCATGGGCCTGGTGGGGGCTGGGGTGATCATGCGCTGGTCGCTAGATTTAATGCGCCGGACGGGCAGCATCTTGCTGGACCGCACAGTGGATGAGCATTTGCTTGGTGAAATGCGCGATTTGATGGAGGCTGACCCGGACGACCGGTTGGTGGATATGCACGTGTGGAAGATCAACGCTGACCAGTTTGCGGCGGTGTTGTCGATTGTTTCCAGGTCACCCAAGCCCGTCCAGGTGTACCACGAACGCCTGGCGTCCGTGCATGAGGTGGCTCATCTGACGGTGGAGGTTTTTCGCGACGCTTGATCCTCGACCAGCCGGGATCCGGAAAAAATGGATGTTGTATAATCGGGTAAAGCCTTGATTGCTGGAGGAGAACCGTATGCCTCTCTCTTTCTTGACCGATGAGCAAGCTCGATTTCTGCGAGATGAAAAAGAAGCCCTGGCGGATATGCGTCAAACCCTGACCGAGTTGGGGGTTGCGCGCGAAGGTCTGATGAACCTGCAAGAAGCCACTCTACAATTGGATGAGTTGTTCTTGATTGTTGTGGTGGGAGAGTTTAATGCAGGAAAGAGCGCCTTGGTCAACGCCCTTCTGGGTGATGGCGTGTTGCGCGAAGGTCTAACCCCTACCACCTCGCGGGTAACCCTGGTGAAATGGGGCGAGCAAGCCGGAGAGCAAGTCATCGATGAGGGTTATGCCATCTACACCCACCCATTACGGCTGCTCAAAGAGGTGAATATCGTTGATACACCGGGGACCAACGCGGTGATCCGGCAGCATGAGCGCCTGACCAATGAATTCATCCCCCGCAGTGATTTGGTGCTGTTCATCACCTCGGCGGATCGCCCGATGACGGAAAGCGAGCGCCAGTTCTTACAGCGTATCCTGACCTGGGGCAAAAAAATCGTTTTCGTGCTCAACAAAGCGGATATTTTTGAGAGCGAGGCCGCTCTGCGAGAGGTAGAGGAATTTTTACGCCAGCACGCCGCCGAAGTTTTGGGGAGTGCGCCGGTGTTATTCTCCGCCTCGGCGCGTATGGCCCGGCGGGCCTGGACCGAGCCAGACCCCGAGCAACGCAAGCTGCTGCGGGCCAGCAGCCAATTGGATGCGCTAGAGCAGTATATTACGGCCACGCTGGATGACTCGGCGCGGCTGCGGCTGAAATTCATGAACCCGCTGGGCGTGGCTGATCACCTAATCTTCGAGGCTGAGCAGGCCTTGCAAGCCAGGGCAGCGGGGTTGCAGGAAGATCGCGAAACCGCCGATGCGTTGGAAGCAGTGATCGGCGGTTACCAACGCGATTTGGACGGCGAGCTTGGACCGCGGCTGGCGGAAGTGGAAAACATTCTTCATCGTCTTCAGCAGCGCGGCCTGGACTTTTTTGACAGCAACTTGCGCCTGACCAATATCCAGAATCTGGTGCGGGGTGACAAGGTGCGCGGGCAGTTCGAGAAGCAGGTGCTGGCGGATGTGCCCCAACAGATCGAAGAGCAGGTGCAGCGGATGATCGACTGGTTGGTGCAAAAGGACTTGCACGAGTGGCAACAAGTGATGAGCTACCTTCAGCGGCGGAAGTCGGCGCACATCGATCACATGGTGGGCGAAAGCGGCGGCCCGCGCGAAACGCATCGCCGTGAGCTGATTGACACCGTGGGTAAGACGGTGCAGACAATTGTGGAGACATACGACCGCAATAAGGAAGCCAGCGAACTGGCCTCCAGCGTAGAGGCGGCCGTGGCCCAAACGGCCCTGTTGGAAGCCGGCGCGGTGGGGTTGGGCGCGCTGCTCACGGCGGTAGTGCTTTCATCCACGTTGGATATCACGGGAACGCTGGCCGCGGGGACGATGGCGATTTTGGGTCTGTTTGTCATTCCCTACAAACGCAAGCAAGCCAAAGAAAACTTCCGCGAGAAGATGGAAGCGCTGCGAGTCAAACTGATCGAAACGCTCACCCACCAGTTTCGCAACGAGTGCGCCGACGCGGTAACGCGGTTGAAGGATGGAGTCGCTCCATATACGCGCTATGTGCGAGCTGAACGCGAGAGCATTGAACAGGCCGAAGCCCGTGTAGCGGAACTGCGACAGAAGCTTTCGGCGCTCAAAGCCAGGTGCGATGCGGTGATGAAGTGACCCAAAAACAGAACATGCGGCACTTTTACGCCGCATGTTCTGTTTTTTTGTGGTAATCTTCCCAGCTTTGGCGAGAAGGTCCTAGCGGTGCAACAAAATTTATAGGTCTGCCGAGCGGGTTTGGATGCGATCCTGCACCAGAGCCACGAACTCGTCCACGGGTAGAACTTGCTGCGAGCCGTCCCGTTTGCGCAGGGCCACCGTTCCGGCTTGAACTTCTTTTTCGCCCATAACGGCCATATACGGGACTTTGAACAACTGTGCCTTGCGGATCTTGGCATTCATTCGGTCCGAGTCCAGATCGGCATCGGCGCGGATGCCCAAGGCGCGCAGGCGATTGGCCAGGTTGACCGACGCCTCATTCTGATTGTCGGTGATGGGAATGACGCGCACCTGGTCGGGTGAGAGCCAAACCGGGAAGGAGCCGGCGTAATGTTCGAGGAGGAAGCCCACCAGGCGTTCGTGCGTGCTGAGCGGGGCGCGGTGAATGCACAGGGGTGTTTCTTCCTGGCCCTGCTCGTTGATGAAGGTCAGATTGAAACGGCTGGGTTGGGCAAAATCCACCTGGTTGGTGGCCAGAGAGAATTCGCGGCCAATGGCGCTCTTCACCTGCACGTCGATCTTGGGGCCGTAGAAGGCGGCTTCGTCCGCAATTTCGACGAAGGGGATGTTGTGCTTGATCATGGTCTCGCGGACCATGTTTTCTGTCTTGGCCCACAATTCGGGCTGATTGACATACTTCTTGCCCAATCCGCGGGGATGGTGCGTGCTGAAACGCATGATGTACTCGGTGATGCCCAGCAGCTTGAAGTACTCCAGGTATAGGTAGATGACGGCGGTGAATTCCTGCTCGAATTGGCGCTCGGAGCAGTAAATGTGGGCGTCGTTCATTTGCATGGAGCGCACGCGCATCAAGCCAAACAACTCGCCGCTCTTCTCGTAGCGGTAGCAGGTTCCGTACTCGGCCAGGCGCAGAGGCAGTTCGCGGTACGAGCGCGGCTTGGAACTGAAGATCTTATGGTGCATGGGGCAGTTCATGGGCTTGACGTAATACTTGACGCCTTCCAGTTCCATGGGCGGGTACATGCTCTCGGCGTAGTAGGGCAGGTGGCCGGAGTGCAGGAAGAGGTCTTCTTTCGTCAGGTGCGGGGTACGCACGCGCTCGTAGCCATTCTTGAACTCCATTTCCTTGGCCAGCTTTTCGCATTCCTCGATGAGGATGCCGCCGCGGGGCAGCCACAAGGGCAGGCCAGGGCCGACTTCATCGTCGAAGATGAAGATTTCCAGCTCTTTACCAAGCTTGCGGTGATCGCGCTTCTTCGCTTCTTCCAGTCGCCAGAGGTGCTCTTCGAGCTGCTTGGGCGACTGCCAGGCCGTGCCGTAGATGCGCTGGAGCATGGGGCGCTTCTCGTCGCCGCGCCAGTAAGCCCCAGAAACCTGCATGAGCTTGACGGCTTTGGGGTGAATCTCTTGGGTATTGGCCACGTGCGGCCCACGACACAAGTCGACAAATTTGTCGCTCTTGTAGATGGAAATGACCGGTTTTTCATCCAGCGGCTCGCCGTTATCATCGGTGCCTCCCTGCTCCAGCCCATCGATCAATTCCAACTTGTAGGGTTGGTTGGCGAAAAGCGCGCGCGCCTCATCGGCAGAAAGCTCTTCGCGCTCGAAAGAGTGGCGGCCCTTGATGATCTCGACCATGCGCTGTTCAATTTCGACCAGGTCTTCGGGAGTCAGGCTGCGGGGTAGATCAAAATCGTAGTAAAACCCGTCGTCGATGGCGGGACCGATGGCGAATTTGGCGTCGGGGAACTTTTCCAGAACTGCCTGGGCCATGATGTGAGCCGTAGAGTGGCGGATACGGTAAAGTTGTGTATCCTGATAGCGCTCTTGAATCACTTGAGACATACGAACCTCCTTTAGAAAACAAAAAACGCCCATCCTCCTGGGACGAGCGTTCGTGCGCACGTGGTTCCACCCAAGTTGACTGCCCGTTGAGGCAATCCACTCCGTGGCCGGTAACGGGGCCATTCGTTTGCCATTAATTTCCGTCTGGATTTCTGGCAACCGCTCGCGGGTGGTGTTCTCTGGTGAGCTGCTCAAACCGGCTCTCAATCTATGACCGGTCTTCCCTGGGAGTGCTTCACCGGGTACTGTCCCGGTCTACGCGTTTGAGTGGGCGGTATAGGACTCGAACCTACGACCTTTGCGATGTCAACGCAACGCTCTAACCAACTGAGCTAACCGCCCGAAGTTGGCATATTATAACGCCAAGGGGCGCAGTTGACAATGGGCAGAACGATTTTTGCATCGATTCATTTTGAGATCGGACGATCGTTTCGGGCGAAATGGATAGGATGCGGTCGGGAGGGCGAGGGCGAGCGCTTGGGCTAATCAGGACCATAAGGCGGGTTCTTGTAAAAGTCAATAAGGTGATTGGGTGTTGGCGTGGTGCTGTATAATTTACATCCAGTGTTACAAATTCGGACCTTTTTTCCAGGGCCTGAGTAGTTACCATCCAGATTGCTTTGTAAGGGACAAAACGATGGGCGAATTGGTTTGGGACGGTACGCCTTACGATTATGTCAATGAACTGGTTCAAGCGGTGTTGGACGGCGCGCGCGGTGTGTTGGGCGAGTGCTTTGTGGGCATGTACCTGGACGGATCGTTGGCCAACGGAGGCTTTGACCAGGGCAGCGATATTGATTTTGTGGTGGTGTCTGAAGAAGCGGTGGCGGGAGATTTGTTTCTGGTGCTGCGCGAGATGCACAACCGTATCTCCCGGTTGGATACGCCCTGGGCCATTCAGTTGGAGGGCTCGTACATCTCTCGCCAGGGCATTCGACGGTACGATCCAGCCGCTACCCTGTTCCCCAACCTGGAGCGAGGTCCTGGAGAACGCTTGAAGATGGCCGAGCACGACCGGTTGTGGGCCGTTCATCGCTGGATTTTGCGTGAGCGGGGCATTCGGGTGGTGGGGCCAGAGCCACGTATGTTGATCGATCCGGTGGAGACTGCGGAACTGCGTGAGGGAGCGCTGCACACACTGGGCACATGGGCGTCTGGGCTGGCGGAACACCCTGAGCAGATGAACAGCAAGGGGTACCAGTCTTATGTGGTGCTGACGCTGTGCCGCATCTTGTATACGTTGGAGTGTGGAACCGTGGTTTCAAAGCAGATGGCGGCGGACTGGGCGATGGGCACGCAAGGGGAACGCTTCGGCAAGTTGATTGAGCAGGCGCTGCGCGAGCGGTTGGTCTCGGAGGGCGTGCCGCTGGGTGAAACCTTGCGGCAGACCGTCGCAATGATTCGTTGGGTGCAGAAGTGGGCGCAAATCGCTTGACAGGGCGGCGAGGCCGGGTGACAATATTCCTATGAGCGAGAAATCTCCTTCCACCTGCCCTAGATGTACCGCTGTGCTGAGCGGCGCGCCCGAGGCCTGCCCGTATTGCGGGCAAGAACTGCCCAAAACAGCAGTGCCCGCTGCTCCCGTGCCGTTCGATCTGCCCGCCGCGCCTGCCCCAACAGGAGCGGCTTTGGTTGCGCCGGAGCCCGATCAAATTCCCGAGGCTCCGCCGAAACCGGTCGACCAGGTTCCCGAATGGTTGGCCGATGATGCGGAAGAGTTGGCCGCAAAATATGGCGTGAAGAGCGACGAAAAGAAGCAAGCGGACGCCAAGGCAGCGGAAGCCAGCCGCCAGGCCGCGGCCAACGCCGCGCAAGCAGCCCGCGCCAGCCAGGCTATGACCGGTAAATACCGCAAGAGCCTGGGATGGGGCTGTCTGGGCGGGTGCTTGAGCTATGTTCTGTTTACGGTGATGTGCCTCTTCTCGGCTTTTGTGGTCGAAGAGGTGGCTTTTCCTGGAAAGTGGGAGACGTTGGAAAGCCCGTTTGCGGTGTTGGGCTGGATTATCCCCGGCATCATTGGGCTGGGGGTGTTGGCGTTGATTACTTATATTGGGCGCAAAAAGAGCTAATCCAGCAAGTCTTTGACCCAGCCCAGCAACCCTTTGGCGGGGCGGTCAGCGGTGACAGCTCCGCTTAGGCCGTTAACGAACACTTCATATTTGCGCTCGCCAATGACATAATAGGTCAACCAGGCAGGCAGCAAGGCCAGGCGGTAGGAATTGACCAGCATGGAAGAAGAGTTCACTTTCAGGTTGTTGACAGAAGGGGTTTCGGTGTCGAGGATGTTTTGCCGCTCGCAGTTGAGGGCGATTTCACGGGCTTTGAGAGAGGCGTCGGCGGCAGTGACCTGGTGAGTCTCGGCGGGCCAGCCAGCCAGGTGCCGCAGATCAAAGGGCTGCAAGGCGGCCAGATTGTAATCCTGGAGAGCCGGGATCAAGGCGGAAGGGATGCGCTTTGTGGCTGGGATGAGAATGTCGAGCTGCGAGACAATCCGCGCGCCGCTGATGGGAATGAGGTGCTTGTTGCGCGCGATTTGCCCGGCCCATTTCACTTCGCCGCCCATGTTGAACAGCCAAACGGGCAGATATAAGCCGTAGGCGGGCGAGATTTTTGGGTTTTCGTCGGGCGGGTCCTGGCGGAACCATTCGATCAAGGCTGCCCGCGCGGCGTGCCGGTCGATGGCGAAGGGGATGATGGCATCGGGGGCATCGTATTCGCGCTGTTCGATCTGCTCCAGGGCGTAAGGCGTGTCGCAATAGGGGCAATCGGTGGTGAGCGCCTGGGCGGGCAGAATCATCAAAGCGCCGCAGCCGGTGCAGGTGATGCTGCGGGCTATGATCGCGCGGCGCTGGGCTTTGGCGGTGGCCATGGCGACGATGAAGTCTTCGCTGCCGTTGTGGCCGTTATTGGAGATCATTTCATGGGTTTCACAATATTCGCAGGTCAGGGTTTGCCCATCGGGGGCGAAGCTGCGCCTGCCACCGCAGCGTGGGCAGGTGAAGGAGCGCGCTTCGGCAGCCTGGGGCTCGCCAGGCTCTTGCGTAGACAGCCGGTCGGGATCGACGATATCTTCGGGTTTAATTTTGCCGTCCAGAATGGCCAGCTTGCGCCGGGCGCGGGCGTCGCCGAGGTTGTTGGCCAGGATTTCCTCCAGCAGGGAGCGTTGTTCGGCGGGATTGTCGCTGACCTCGCTGAGCCAATAACAGGCTTCCATGCGCTCTTCAAGGGGCGCGCCCATGTTCAAGAGCCGCTCCAGGCAGAAGCGGGCTTCGCGGACTTCTTTGGCTTTGGCAGCCGCGCGCCCGCGGCTGAGTAGTTCGTAGGTATATGAGCCGGACATATACCAATATTCTAGAGGGCAATAGGTGATTTAAACCTTCCAGATTTGTTAGGCTGGGGGATTGTTACAGTTTTGTCGAGTTTGAAGATGGAGGATCGAGGTGACGAGAATTTCCGATACGGGCAGGATTTATGTTATAATAGCGCTCGCTCAACTGGAGAGGTAGCGTAGTTGGCCTAACGCGCGCGCCTGGAAAGCGCGTAATCCGAAAGGATTCGCGGGTTCGAATCCCGCCCTCTCCGCCACGATCATGCTTCGAGGGTGCTGCGCGACCCTCTCCGCCACGATCATGCTTCGAGGGTGCTGTGCGACCCTTTCCGCCACGTCCATCGCAAGGTGGACTTTTTATTGTGCGGGTTCGAACACCGTTGAGGTGCAGTGTCCCGCCCTCTCCGCCACGATCATGCTTCGAGGGTGCTGCGCGACCCTTTCCGCCACGTCCATCGCAAGGTGGACGTTTTATTGTGCGGGTTCGAACACCGTTGAGGTGCAGTGTCCCGCCCTCTCCGCCA
>CAYOHX010000039.1:35802-40485 GCA_964403875.1 uncultured Anaerolinea sp.
TGCAGTGTCCCGCCCTCTCCGCCACGATCATGCTTCGAGGGTGCTGCGCGACCCTCTCCGCCACGATCATGCTTCGAGGGTGCTGTGCGACCCTTTCCGCCACGTCCATCGCAAGGTGGACTTTTTATTGTGCGGGTTCGAACACCGTTGAGGTGCAGTGTCCCGCCCTCTCCGCCACGATCATGCTTCGAGGGTGCTGCGCGACCCTTTCCGCTTGAAGAAGCTGTCAGCCGTAAGCTGTCAGCTTTTTGCTTAAGAAGGGAAGCAAATGGTCTGCAATTGAAAGAGGAGAGGCTTTTCCACGAATTTCACGAATGGCACGAATGGAAGAAAAAGGATTTTTTCCGCGAATGTACGCCAATGAAACGCGAATGAAAAAAAGATGTAACACTTTTGACGGCTGACGGCTGACGGCTTCTAACCTTCTTGTTCCGGCAGGGTGAAGTAAAACGTGGCGCCCTGGTTGACCTCACCGATGGCCCAGACTTCGCCGTTGTGGCGATGGAGGATGCGTTTGACGGTGGCCAGGCCAATGCCGGTGCCGGGGAATTCGTTTTCGGTGTGCAGACGCTGGAAGGCTCCAAACAGCTTGTCCGCGTAAGCCATGTCGAAGCCAGCGCCGTTGTCGCGGACATAAAACGTGGGCGGTTTGCCAGCCTGGGCGCCCATTTCGATGCGCGCGCGGGGTGTTTTGGCGGTGAACTTCCAGGCATTGCCCAGCAGGTTTTCGAGGAGGATGCTGATCAGGCGGCGGTCCGCCTCCACCATCAGGCCGTCGGCAACATGGTACTCTACCTGGCGCTGCGGATGGCGTTGACTTAGATCGGCGAGGATGGCGCGGGCCAGGGCGCTGAGGTCAACGGCTTCGTAGTTCATCTCGCTGCGATTCAGACGAGAGAGGCTGAGCAAATCGTCGATGAGCTGGCCCATGCGTTGGTCGGCAGCAATGATCCGCTCCAGGTAAGCCCGCCCTTGCTCGTCGAGTTGGGTGGTGTGCTGCTCGAGCAGGGTGCGGCTGAAACCGTCGATGGCTCGCAGCGGGCTGCGCAGATCGTGGGCTACGGAGTAGCTGAACGCTTCCAGTTCCTGGTTGATGGCGGTGAGCTGTGTGGTGCGCTGCTGAACCTGCTCCTCGAGGTGTTCGCGGTGTTCGCGCAGTTTCGCCTCCATCTGCTTTCGCTCGGTGATAAAGCGGGCTTGTTGGATGTTTTGATAGGCTTCTTGCGACAGCTCGTTGGCCAGCATGGACAAGGCGCGGGCGATTTTCTCGAATCGTTCTCTGGGCATGAAGGGCATTTCATGCAAGGCCTGGCGCAGCGAGGCATGGTCCAGGCCGGTTTCAGCGCTCAATTGCTGAATTTGGGCTTCATCAAATGGCTCGGTGCGCACCTGCCCGATGAGCCAATTGGCAATGTGTTTGCCACCCACGGTGATTC
The DNA here is from genome assembly GCA_964403875.1 of uncultured Anaerolinea sp. Lineage (GTDB taxonomy): Bacteria > Chloroflexota > Anaerolineae > Anaerolineales > Anaerolineaceae > Anaerolinea. Next base: position 37,239 of record CAYOHX010000039.1, read on the forward strand.
CGGCGCGCGCGCTCAAGAAGCCGCCCCTGAAGCAAGCGTGGATCAGTGGCTCATTGGGATGGTCTTGGGAGGTTGTCCGATCGAAGCACAGGCAATGGATTTTTCCCTGTAGTTGTAGGTGTTTTTCAGGTGGAAAGAACATGCAGAAATTGCTGGGGCGGGTGATAGGATGTCCAGTGAGGTCTGTGACCACGGATCCAACATCCACGGCTTCGGCGAACGAATCCTGGATGGCCTGGATTTTGTCGATGTCAAAAAGGTCGGAGAATTGCAGGTTCAAGGGAGAATCGAGGGGCGTGGTGAGGGCTTGCAGGCGTTTCTTCAGCATTTCTTCGGTTTGCACGCGCTCGGTGATGTCACGGGAAACGATCAAGAGCATATTCTTGTTTTGCCAGAAGAAGACGTGGCTGGTTGTTTCAACCGGAATGACAACCCCATCTTTGGTGCAGTGATATTTCAAGGGGGCGTGTACGGTTCCTTTGCCGAATGCTTCGACTCGTTCGTTGTTCAGGGTCAGGTCTTGGGCATTCAGGGCCAGTAATTCGGCGTGGCTGTAGCCATAGAGCTGTTCGGCGGCGGGGTTGGCATCGACGATGCGGAAGGTGTCGAGTTCGACCAGCAAAATGGCGTCGGCTTCCAGCTCGAAGAGGGTGCGGTAACGCTCTTCGCTGACGCGCAGGGCTTGCTCGGCTTGCTGGCGCTCGGCAATCTCGGACTTGAGTTCCTGGTTGCGCTCTTCCAGGGAACGGGCGTTGCGGCGGGCCAATTCCAGGGCATTCAAGATACTGGTGTGCGCCAGCATGAGCATGACCGCAGTGATGCAGACTACGCCGACGTAGGTGGCCCATTGGAGAATGCTGACCTGAGTGTAATAGACCGGGGGAAGCAGCCCGCGGATTTCAAGTTGGTAAAGCGCCAACAGCAGCAGGCTGACGATGATGGACCACAGGATGGTGGAGCGTTTGCTGAGGGTGAGCCCGGCGACGACGATGCAGGCCACGTAGCCGCTCACGGCTGGAGCGCGGATGCTGCCGTTGAAATATACGATCAAGGTGATGCCGATGATGAGCGAGCCCATAAGCAGGCGGCTGGCGAGCTTGACATAACCGCGGCGCATGAGCCCCCAGATGCCGAAGTAGCTGAGGGACATACCCGCTGTGACGTATACGGTGAGCGGGTGGGTGGTGATGGCTGCCAGGAGCCCCAGGACGACAAAGAGGGCCAACAAGATCACGTGCAGCACGGTGGCTGCGCGGGTCTTGTCTTCGTTATCGAATTGGGGTGGTTTGAGGAACTGTGGCAGTTTTGGGCGCATGGGCTCCTCTGGGGTAGGGGAAACCTGCACGGGAACAGGCATACCAGGCTCGAATTCCGGTTACTCACTGAATTCAAGGAAATCCCCCCGAATTCCAGGTGAGTAGCACCGAAAGGCCGGTATGCCATCAGACAGGGGTACCTGTATTATACAGGCAGTTGGTTTGGCGGGCCACTTTCCGAGGGGGGGGATTCGGTGGGTTGGCGCTGGATAACGAGCGGGCGGCGATTAGCGCGATAACTGGGGCAGGTAAACCTGGCGCGCGGCTGACACGAGCAAGCCATAGGTGGCTTGGGTGCCCATGAGATTGGGTAGTAGGGGGGTGGCAGCCACATACAACGTGCCAGCGGCGGCGGGCTTGAAGAGCAGAGCAGCGGTATGGCCCGCTGCAGGGGCCTTGGCGGCAGCCAGCACGGTGACGCCATCGGCGGCATAGAGGGTGAGTTTGACCGCTCCGCCGCCGGAGAGGGAGGGCGCGGCGATAAAAATCATTTGCGTGTCGGGGAGGGTCAGCTTAAACCAGTCCAGGTTGCCCGCCTGGCACAGGTTGCGCTGCGCGAGGGTGTTGAGGGCCAATGCCGGTGCGGAGGCGCTGGAGTCGTCGGGCTCGGATGAATCGGGGAGGCAGGTGGTGGGCAGGCTGGCGCTGGCCTCGGCGGCGTCGGCAGCAGGCCAGGGCTCGCGCTGACCGTTGGAATCGACGGCTCGCAGGCGGAAGGCATAGGAGTCGCCGGGCTGGCCAACAAACCAGGTGGACCGAGCGCTGCCGGAGAGGGTGAGCAGGTTGGCGTCATCCCACACGCCGGGGTCGGCGCGCCACTGTAACTCGAAAGCGCTCAAACCTGCTCCGGCGGCGGAAGCATCCCAACTCAGGTAGGCGGCGGAGGAATCAAAGCTTTCGGCGGGGTTGAGCTGGCTGGCGGGGGGCGGGCAGGCGTGGTCGACTTGAATGGTGCGCTGGCCGAGAACAGGGGACACGTTGCCTTCGTGGTCCCAGGCGCGCACGGCTACCTCGACCGGGCCGTTGAGAGAGCCGACTTCACACAGGTTGACATCCCAGTCGAAGCGGCCATCCGGCAGGGGGACGGTGACTTTGGGCCCGACCTCGACCCATTGGCCGTTGAGCCGGACCAGCAGGCGCGCGGCGGTCACACGCACATCGTCATCGAGCACGGCGGTCACATCCATGATGGGATTGCCGCTGGCGGTCACCGTGGCCCCGGCGGCTGGTTTGCTGAGCGTGCCGGTGGGGGAAAAAGCTCCGGTGTTGCCCGAAACGTACCAGTCGTTGGCCGGGTTGCGCGGGTCGGCGACGCTGCCCAGGCATTGCGTGGCTCCATCATAGACAGGAAAATAGGCGATTTCGTAGCAGTTGCGGGGGATGCCGTTGTTGATGGGCACATCGGCGAAGCGGATGTCGATGGAGTGGCCCCAGTAGTAGCCATCGCCGCCGGTCCAAATGCTTTTGGTGACCATGAAATGGACATGCTGCGAGGTGCTGTAGCCGGTGTCGTCGCTGTCACCCAGGTACTGCCCGCGTTGGACGATTGCGTCGGGGGTGAGCTTGTCGGGGATGGTGCCGTTGGCCAGATGCAGGTAGATCTGGTAGGCTTGATCGGATTCGTTGAAGAGGACGATATAGTTGGTGCAATTGGTGCTGCCGTCGGCGCAGCTATCGCGCGAGGCGATCACCCGGCCGGCTTTGGAGGCTACCAGGGGAAAATGGGTCGCGTCGGTGAAATCGTAGGCGTAGTGGCAGAAGTCAATCGCGCAGGAGGGGTAGCCGAGTTCGGGGATGGATTGGAAGTGGCTGATGGAGCCTTCTAGCCAGCGGGCTGTTCCGCCGGCATAGGGCAGGTAGTAGCCGGTGAGGGCGGCGGCGGGGGCGATGGGAGCGGCGAGGCCGGCGGGGGTGAGGCTTTTCTCGAGGGG
>CAYOHX010000039.1:40495-40774 GCA_964403875.1 uncultured Anaerolinea sp.
GCGCCCGCCCCCCCGCGCCGCCACCCGGCGGGGCGCCGGGCGGCGCGGCTTTCATCCCAGGCGGGGTCACCAGGGAGGAGGACCTGCCAGCCCAAAGGAGAGCGCCGCGCCAGGGCCAGGCCGGGTTCGCCGGCCAGCTTGCGGCCCGAATCGTCGCGCAGGGCCAGCCAGAGGACGGCTGTATCGCCGCCAGGGGTGGTGAAGGCGGTGTCGAGTTCGGGGGTGAAGAGGTCGAGCGTGAGGGAATGGGGCTGGAGGGCGGCTTGTTGGAGGCGCTGG
>CAYOHX010000040.1:0-20190 GCA_964403875.1 uncultured Anaerolinea sp.
CGAACAGCAACACCCCCGCAACATCAGGGGTTGCACCCTCTGCAACCCCTGATGTTGCACCCCCTGCAAGTGATAACCTTGCACCCCCTGCAATCTCTGAGGGTTGCAGCCCCCGTAATCTCCAGAGATTGCACCCCCTGCAATCTCCAGAGGTTGCACAAACGGTTAATTTAACGAGTCTTTTAACGGGAGAGATTAACAGAGAAGAAGAAGGGGATGACTTTACCTGTGACCCTTCCACTACTTCTGCTTGGAGAACATCTACGCTGTATGTTCGAGAAACTCTCAGTAGCGAGGATCGTCCGGGTGATTTGCCTGGCAGTAAACCCGGGGATGGAGCTCACCCAAAAACAATGTCCAGGGCCGAACGCAATCCGCACATCCAGCTATACAAGCGAGTGACAGGCGCAATGCCATTGGCGGGGAATGTCCATGCAATTGTTGACGCGATGAAGCGCGTACGTGAGGTTTATCCATCCGAAGATGCCCTGATCGAATATCTCACCCCCCTGTGGAAACGCTGGAAGGCCACCAAACGCAAGGATGGTCGCCCGTATAGCCAATACAACCCTGCCTGGTTAACCGATTGGGCCATTATTGGGTTGGACGAGAAAGACGATGATGGGCCTCTACCCATTGGGGGTGTGCGTGTAATTTCCCACCCGACACCCGCTCAACGCGCAAGAATGATACCTACTGCATAGGAGAGCAATTCATGGCAAGCACATTCAACGGATCTAAAAAATATGGCGATATTGCAAGTTTGGTGTATGGGCCTCAAGAAGCAGCCGATCTATCTCTTTCGCTCATCGAAGAAGTGGAGCAGACGCGAGGCGAGGGGATTCGCTTTGGCGTAAAGCGCGTCGATGAAGTCATGAATCCCCTGCGTTCTGGAGAATTGATCAGCGTGTATGGACTGCCAGGCCATCACAAGAGCGGGGTGATGAACTGGTTATCCAAACGGGCCCTGAAGTTGATTGGACCCGAAGAGAACAAAATTGTGGTGCGTGTGACCTGGGAACAGTCCGTCGAAGAAGACACCCTGGCATGGTACGGGGGAGATAGCAATATCCCTGTGGCTCAAATGATACGGGGTGAACTGGATGGCTCCGAATGGGAAGTGCTGCGCCACTCGTCTGTGCGCAGAGCAGTTACCCCCATGTGGGTCGTTGGTCATTCTTTGTTGGAGTACAAAAATCGGCGCAAGGCACGCCCGCGCATGACGATGACCGACGTGGCGCTGGCACTGGAATACATCTGTGAGGACGCAACCGACCTGCGCCTGGAACCTTCGCTGGTTGTTCTGGATTACCTCCAGCGCATACGTCCTGATTCTAAAGACGGTGGTGACCGGCGTGAGCAGGTCATGGAGATGGTTAACCGGGCCAAAGATTGCGCAATTTCGTTTGGGTGTCCTGTTCTCTTGGGTGTTCAAGCAAAACGTGAAGTAGCAGACCGGTCAAACAAGATGCCTCAGCAAAATGACGCGCAGGAGTCGTCAAATGTTGAGCAGACTTCCGACAAGGTCATCACTCTCTGGTATCCACACAAGACAGAAGAGGCCGGCGCATGTGTTCAAACGACTCGCTGCGTCGATAAAAAGAGTGTCAGAGAGGAATGGGAAGTTAGCCCTAATCTTCTTTTGGTTGGCCTACCCAAACAAAAAATGGGGGGAACCATTGCGTCCGTCCCTGTGAAGGTGGACCCCGCCCGTGGAATTTTCAGGGATGTGACCTATCCGCAAAACTAGGCAAAGGAGGGAAAAGAATTGGATATTACCCAAGACATTTTGAAATATGGCTCTCGCGTACTGACTCCCGAGGGTGAAGGATCAGCGATCGCGGTGGACACATCGAAGAGCCCACGCGAATACCTGGTGGCCTTCTTGCGGAGCGATTTTAGCCCTGCGGCATGGGTGCGCATGAGCCCGGCAAACGGGCCGAGCGTCTACCGCATGTACCCAGAGAACCAGTTGACGGTGCCACTTCCCAAAGCTGAACAAGGTAAGGAGAAGAAATATGCGTAGCGCCTACCACGTATCTAGCTCAGCGAAAGCGGTCTTGAATTACATCATGCAATTCAAAGCCGAGAACAACGGTACGTCCCCAAGTATCCGCGAAATCACGGAAGGCTGTAGTTTCGGGTCCACCAGCGTGGCGCATTATCACCTGGGCCGGCTTGAATCGGCTGGCCTGATTGAAAGAGAGTCCGGCAAAGCGCGGAGTATCCATGTTGCCGGCGAGTCTTGGGCGTGTTCATTTGCCAGGGGCGCAAATGTTTAATCTTCTCCCTGCTCAATGCCGGCGCCTGGCGTGCGAGGTGATTCGCCAGGCGGTTCGGGACTTGGATGATCCGCTGGAATGTGAAAATGCTGTGTTGTGGATGATGTCGGATGATTTTGCTTTTTTTGCGGACTCACTGGAACTCGAAGCCGATCGGTTTACTCGTGGAGTGTTGGTGAAGCAACTGGGGAGGTGGAGGAAATGGAAAGATATGACAAGAACTTTCAAACTGGTCCGGCATTGTGATGTTACGGGTGTTTCTGGCACTGGAGTCGTAGCCGAAGGCGTGACCTTCAACGGAGGGCAAACAGTGATCTGCTGGATGCGCCCACCTTACACGATCTCGGTGTTCCCATCGCCGGATGCAGTGATATGCGTGCATGGACATGGCGGCAATACAAAAATCGTGTGGGACGAGAACCCACGCAGAAAACCAAAAAACAAGGAGGCAAATGATCGTATCAATCATCAACCAAAAAGGCGGCGTAGGGAAGACCACCACGGCGGTAACCCTGGCGCACGGGCTGGCAATGCGCGGCTATCGAACGCTGCTGATTGACCTCGACCCGCAAGGCAACACGGGCGATTGCCTGGGCTTAGAGGCCGGAAACGATCTGTTCCCCTTGCTTACTCCTGGGGCCAAAATCCCCCTGGAGAAGGGTGTCGTGCAAGCCCGTGAGCGGCTGGATGTGATCCGCTCAGACAAAGGCACGTCGGTCTTGAAGGTGATGGTTTCCGCGATGGAGATGCGCGAGTTTGTGTTGGATAACTTATTGAAGGGGCACGGCTATGACGTGATACTGCTGGACGTTGCGCCTTCGGTGGACGTTCTGATGCACGCTGCAATCGTGGCCTCCCATTATCTGCTCATCCCAACGCGCCTCGACCAGCTTTCGATCAAGGGAATCCGCGAATTAGTGGATTCGCTGGAGTCGTTGAAGAGAATTACTACTTGCGAGGTGGGCGCCATTTTGCCTTGCTTTTACGATCGGACAACAAAGGAAAGCTACAAACAGATGAAGACTCTGGTGGGTGCTTTCCGGCAACTGGTTTGGCCGCCCATTCCGCAAGATACTGCCTGTCGGGTATCTTCCCGGCTTGGCAAGACGTTATGGGAGTATGCGCCTAAAACACGGGCAATCGTGGGTTACCCGGACAAGACCACCACGATTGGCGGGTACAAGCAAGCTCTCGACCTGCTGGAGAAAAATCTGATAAGAAGGAAATAACGAATGGCAACAAAGAGTGAGAGTGAAACGATTGAGGGGAATACTACGGCCTGGGGACGAATCAGTGCGAAATCGACTCGCGCCCTGTGGTGAATCAGCAACGGTCCGTTTGGTCGTTTCCATGTGACCCACTGGGTCGAAAGAAAAGTAGACCATGATTGGGCTGCGCGAGTCCGGCACATGGCAAGGCAGGGATACTCACTTCGATAATAGAGCCTTTCATCAAGGGCTTTCTTATCAGGGTGTGGCCTGGTGATGCGCGGCCTGGTTAGGCATAGCAGTACGATGCAAGGATTAGGATTGAATCAAAACAAGAAAGGAGATTGAATGCCAGCGAAAAAACAAGACTATGACGAAAGCACCTACTTGGATTTGTCCCGAAGTGCCGCCGCTGCGAACAGTGGCGCGAACAGTTCCGTCGACGCGCTGCTTGCAGCAACGGAGCGCCGGGAAAAAGAAGCGCACCTTTCACACGCCGAGCGCACACGGTTAGCTCGGTTGCGCCGGCGGGAAAAGGATCGGCAACGTGGGCGGCTGCACATTGATCTTCCAGTGGAAATCAAAGACCGCCTGATGGCATTGGCGAAGCGAGAGGGAGTCCCCGTTAGTCAGCTCATCGTGTTCATGGTCATTGGACCGCTCACTGAAATGGAGGCTGCAAGTAATCCGTTATGGGGTTACCTGAAACCTTCGCGCTGCGCAAAGTTTGATTCAGTTATCGATCTGGAGAAACGGCTGAAGGAGAAAAAGTAGGGGACCGTATCTCAAAGTGCTACGGCACCGTAATCGGCACCTTATACGGTCCCGATTACGGTGCCGTACTCCAAAAAGATGCGGTCCCATATCGCCCTCCAGGAAGGCTTTTGAGGCGTCTAATTCTAAATTGAGGTGTGAAACATCATGACTCGGAATAATAGCAGCCAACACGTCGTAGACATCACTGGAGACATCCTGTTCTCGCGGGTTACGTTGAACGGGAATGAGGTCGCATTATTGCGCCTGTACGGGTTCATCAAGGGGACTGCCGGCGCCGCGCCTGTAGAGGGGTTGCGCTTTGTCGCCTATGGCCCTCTGGCTGAATTGATCTATGCCTATGTCCGTAAGGGCTCGCGCCTGTTTGTGCTGAGCCACGTTCAACAACGAATCACGGACGGAAGATTCTTCACAGAGTTTGTTATCGAGGAAGCGCAGTTCATCCACAACGTCGATTTCGAAGCCGGCAAGATAAAAAAAGCAGAACTGGTTCGCCGCGGCGAACTGCGCCCAGGTCGCTATGACGACGAAGATATGGCAGGGTGAACATGCAGGTAACAAAATCGGAATACTTCTGGTTCACGGCACTCGTGTTCGTGCTTGCCCTGGGCTTTCTGGGGTGGGTCGTTTCCCCGCTCGATCCAGAGGGGCGGCCTATCATATTGTTGCCCGACGTAAAGCGAGTGGAAGATTACCGGGAGAAAGTGAGCACCTGGACGTCAGACTTGCGCTTGCTGGATGGTCGGCTGACGACGCTGCTCGCCGGCAACGGTGACCTGCTTTCTCAGTCACGGGAGGGCCAGCAGACCTTCGAGGACAGCCTACAGATCGCCAAAGAAGCCGATGCCGAAGAAGCGCCGGCGGCTCTGGCCGGCCTGCGGTCCATGGTGGTCGATGCGTCCCTGGCCTACCTGGAAGCCTCTCGCAGCGTGTTATTGTGGATCAGCGCACCCAAACAAAAAAACTACGAAGCGGCGGTTGCCTTGATCCAGACCGCGAGAGGGCGGTTGGCAGAACTGGAGGGGTCCACATGGATAACTCGATGAGATTTGCCGCTCTACGAGCATTAGAAAGTGCCGAACAGGCAGCAAAAGAAAGGCATACAGCAAAGGTGAAACATTTACAGGAAATGATGGAAGAGCAAACGGAAGAGGTAAAGTCCATCCTCTTTGCGTTCTTTCAGACGTATGGCAAGGATTTTGGAATTGAGATTTCAGAAGAAACACAAGAGCGCATTTCTCTCGTTGATACCGCAAGACTTACGATGGACGCGGCTTGCCTGATGATCGATAGCCTCCGACAGAAATCGGATGCTGATGAAATCGCGGCGCTGAAACAAGAGAACGCCCGCCTCAAACAGCAGTTAGCCGCTCTCGGCCCGACTCCTGTTCAGACTCGCAATATGACGATCGAGGTCGTTGAAACGTCTGGGGAGATCATCGAGGTCACGCGGCTTGTGCCGGCGTCAGAGGCGATTGCACAACCCGCGCCGGATCCGGTTGAGGCGACTCCCTTACCGGATGGATCACTGGAAGATCAAATCCTGTGCCTGGCTGGAGTCACGCAGTTTCTTCTCGTTCCCAATATGGTTTCTTCCTGTGCCAAAAAGCTGAACGTAGATTGTGCCAGCATTGAAGCCGGCGTGAGCAACCTGGTAACCTCCGGGCATATCGCCACTCACAAAACGAATCGCTTATTTAAGAACGGAAGGGAGTATCCCACCGCGTTCAGCATTACGCCTAATGGTGTTGAGTTGCTCCGTCAAAAGGGACAGAACGGCCTTGTCAATGCCGTCCAGCGGCTGTCTGCATTGAATCAGATCGCTCCAGAAGAAATGCCTCTCCTGGGATATTTCGTAGAAGAAGTTCTTCTGCGCCACGGTTACACACAAGCTCAATATGCGCCCGAAATCACTATCCCTGACGCGAATGGAACTCGCGCCTTCACCCCTCATGTACTCTTGTCCCTGAATGGTGATCCGGTGTACCTTATGTACCTGGGTGAAAAATATGTAGCAAAAGGGATTACCCCGTACTACCGTGTCCTTTTTGACCTCACAAAGGGACCAATGCACTTCCTTTGTCTTAACCCAAGGACAGCAAGAACGATCCAGAGTGACATAACCTACCTGACATCTGGGAACGCGGCCTTGAAACCCGATCTTCACATTTCCAATATGGATGACCTGGAGACATACGAAAGTTTGGTCAATGCCGGGCAGATCAAACCCACATCCAAGACCGTTTGGTTCGGAAGCATGAGAAACAAGCGAGTAGAGGAGAGATAAAATGACGGGCTCCCCTACCGCAAAGAATCGCGTGCGGGTTAGCCAGGATGATATTCTGGATCTGTTCTTGGATTACAAGGTTCTCACCCTTGACCAGATTCAAACCCTGCTTGGCGCTCCAACGCAGTTCAGCATTCGCAACCAGATCAAGAAGCTGAGTGGGAAAAACAACACAACACTGGTAACTCGCATACTGGGAAGACCCTGGACCGGACCCAAAAACAGGTTCACTGCGGTATTCCTGGGAGAGAATGGCGCGAACGCCCTCAATCTGCGCTATCAAAAGCGAATTGTTGCGACATCCCCCAACACTCTCTCAAAAAATATGATTCATAGTGTGGGGGTGGTGGATATCGGTATTGCCCTCAAAAAAGTGGGACTTCAATTCAATATAGAACACCGCTTACCTGTGGACGAGGAAAGCAGCGAGTATATCCGCCCGGATGTGATTTGCTGGGCTAACGGAATCAGCCACATGATCGAGTTTGAGCAGACACGTGCAGAACATACCCTGAAAGATCGTATTCTGAATCGGTTTCGTCGCTGGCAAAAAATGCTTTCCGATCCCGAAAACGACTCGATGTCAAGAGACGTTTTCGTTCTTTTCTCCCTGGACGTCGAGGACAAACACACAATCTCCAAATGGATGGAGGCGTTGTATGCGCTTGAAGAAGAAATAGGAACTTCATCTGCGTTTACTGTGCGGATTATGAATTTGGCCGATTTCCTCAAATCGCCAACATTGACCCCCGCGAAATTCAACTCGCTGATCCCTTCTGAGCACCCCGAGACCGATCTGTTGGCCGCCGCAAGGAAACAGGCTTTAGATCGCGTTGTAGCGACCCGCATAAAGCCGGAGGATGCACAAAGAACTTTCGATAATGCGATTGCGTTTTGGAAGGAGTACCGGACATATTTCCTGACTCTGGAAAACTCGATTGCAACTCGTAAGCTGTTCTTGGATGGCTGCGACAGATTATATTGGATGGCCTCCCTTAGAGAACAAATGCCAACCAGTAACGCTTCGCTCCCCTGGGGCGCCATCAATACATTACGCCGCTGGCTGGAAGAGCCGGTGCTGTCTGATTTCCGGGTTGATTTGATAGACGCAACTGAGCGGTTCAAGTCCAGTTATTCGCGTGGCACTGCTGCCGCTATCGATGCACTTGATCGCCTGGTATGGGAAGTCTTGCTACGCAAGTTCGACATTGGGCGCGGAGGCTCTCTATCATTTAGAGTGCAGATTGGCAGCGATAGCAAAGACGATAAACACCAACGTCCTGGACTCATTCCGGTTTTTTCCATATCTCTCCCATGGGAGAAAATTCGGGAAACCGAAGAAGATGCAGAGATTACTTGCCAGGCGCTGGCCTGGTTGGTAACGCTGATTATGGATTTCCAGACTGAACTTGGCCTTACCCGGACGGAGAAAAAAACCTTATCGTCGGTATTGCTTGATCCTACGGCAGCCCAAGATGGTTAAATGGCGCTTAGCTTATTTGATTTTTGGGGGGATGCTGTGATTTTGCGATTAGCTTATTTGATAAAAATCGCACCTTTCCCCGAAAAGACGATGGTTTGGAATGTGTTTATTTGATTCGAGCCATAGCTTATTTGATTTCAGGGCAAAAAACACCTCCAAAAGACCGTTTTTAAGGCATTTTTTGGGGGGTAAAAGGGGGGTTAGCAACGAAGATAATCAGTAGGATTCGGGATACGCTTACGCGCCCGAGCATTCTGCGTCCGGGGCCCCCTGTTCGCAGCAAACTGAATCGCCCTGATTGTGCACTTGCCAGCGTTTGCACTGCAAATGAAAGCAGGAAACTATGTTCCTCGTGAGCACGAAAACCAGGCCGCCAATTGCCCGCGGCCTGGTTTGTGTTGCCGGGTAGCGGGTGATCGCGGGCGGTGGGCAGGGTGCGAGAAAACGAAAACTGGGCTGCTTTGGTGCGCACTAGCTTGACATAGTGTGTAATAGGGTGTAATATGCCTGCATGGAAACGAGATTGCCGGAAACCGAGGTAATTCAACAAGTAGTAGAACTCCTGCAACGATTCAATGCGGTTGAAGAGAAAGATAAAGCCGATCAGGAGAGAAGGAAAGATCACAAGGAGTGAAGGCGATGGCAAAAAAGCACCGTGCGCAAATTTTGTTGGAGGAGAAGCAGTTTGAAATCCTGACCAAGATTGCGGAACAAGAAGGCCGCAGCATATCAGATATTGCCCGACGGGTACTGGATGCGGGTTTCGCGGTGCTGGCGGGCAACCTGGAAGGGGCGAAAATGAGTCTGCGGGTGATCCGGGAGACGAACATGGATTACCTGGTAGACAGCAAGAAATAGGCAAGGGAAAATGGATGGACGTTGAACTGAAAGGGAGCGTAGGTCGGATCATATTCCACAATGCCGTGAGCGGGTATGCGGTCGTGGTCTTCGATCTGCGCGAGCCGATAGCAGACCCTGGAACGGGGCTGATGAAGAACACGGTGATCGCGCAGGGCAACTTCCTGTCGTTAGGGGAAGGAATTGATCTGGCGATCACGGGCGAGTTCATCATGGACCGTAAGTACGGGCGGCAGTTCAAGGTCAAAACCGTGAGCCAGGTACTGCCGGTGGACGTGGCGGGGATCGAGCGATATCTTGCGTCGGGGGTTGTGGAAGGCATAGGTCCTGTGCTGGCCATACAGATCGTCGGAGCGTTTGGCGAAGAAACGCTGAACGTCCTGAACAACGAACCTGAGCGACTGAAAGAAGTGCATGGGATCGGTGAGGTACGAGCGGAGAAGATTGCCGCCTCGTGGCAAGAGCAGCAGCATGCGCAAGAGATCATGGGAATGTTGTCTTGCGTAGAGGTCAGTATGAGCACCGCGCAGAAGATCCTCAAGAGGTACGGCGCGAGTGGGGCGGTGGAGATCGTGCGCAAGAATCCCTACCAATTGACTTACGACATTGAAGGGATTGGTTTCAAGAAAGCCGACCTTGTTGCTCGGAGGATGGGCCTGAACCTAGAAAGTAAACATCGTCTGGAAGCGGCGGTAGTTTTCGTCTTGCGGGAAGCGGCCGAGAAAGAAGGGCATGTGTACCTGCCGCGCGCCGAAGTAGAGAAGCGGGTACTGGATGTCACGGAACTGCCCATCAGCCGGCGCAAAGTGGTGGCAGACGTGCTGGATGATCTAAACGAAGATCTGGTGGTAGAAGACCACGCGAACGGCGAGCCGGCGTTTTACCTGCCACGGCTGTTCAGGGCAGAAGTAAAAGCGGCCTCGAACCTAGCGCGGTTGATCGGCGGGGACACATGGCGTGTGTCGGCAAATCTGTATTTGCAAGAAGAAGAAAACCTGAACGAAGTACAGGCGCAGGCGGTAGGGATTGCGCTTGGGAACCCGGTGAGTGTGCTGACGGGTGGGCCTGGAACGGGTAAGAGTTACACGATGAAAGCTTTGATCCGCGAATTAGAGCGAGCGCGGAAAGGGTACGTGTTGTGCGCGCCGACTGGACGAGCGGCAAAGCGGTTAGCGGAGTCCACTGGGCGTGAAGCGAAGACGATCCATCGGACCATTGGGTACGTGCCTGGGAACGGCGAAGAGGATGAAGACGAAGATACCAGCGGCAACCAGGGGCGGGACATTGACGATACGGATTTTGTGATCGTGGATGAAGCCTCGATGGTGGATGTGAACCTGGCGAGCCGGCTTCTGGAAGCCATACCGGATGGTGCGCACCTGTTGTTAGTTGGGGATGTGGATCAGCTGCCGCCGGTTGGGGCAGGAAACTTCCTGCGGGACGTGATCGAGAGTGGGGCAGTGCTGGTCACGGCGCTAACGGAGATCTACCGGCAGGAGGTGGGCTCGAACATCGTGGTGAACGCGCACGCTGTGAACCGGGGACAAATGCCGGTAGCGGTGAACGGAGACTACTTCGTGCTGAAGGCGGAGAAAGGGGATGACGCGGCGCAGATGGTGATCTCGTTGGTGAAAGACCGGCTGCCTGGGCATGATGGGCTAAAGGCCGGCGACATCCAGGTGCTTACTCCGATGCACCGAGGACCGGCTGGGGTGAAATTGTTGAACGAAGCCCTGCAGGAAGCCTTGAACCCGAATGCGCACGGGAAAGATGAAGTGCGGATCAGGGGTACGCTGTACCGGGTAGGGGATCGGGTGATGCAAACGAAAAACGATTACGACAAAGGGGTGTTCAACGGGGATGTGGGTTGGGTTGTGGACATCGACCCAGAGATGGACGAGATGGTCGTGGACATTGACGGCAAGGGGATCGTCTACGGGTACGATGAAACGGAACACCTGGTGCTGGCGTATGCGAGTACGGTGCATAAATCGCAGGGGAGTGAATATCCGTGTGTGGTGATGGTGATGTTGTCGGAGCAGTACGTGATGCTGCAGCGGAACCTGCTGTACACGGGGATTACGCGAGCGAAGAGACTGTTTGTGATGGTGAGCAACGAGAAAGCGGTACGGATCGCGGTCGGGAACAACAAGGTCGCGGGTCGGTACAGCGCGTTAGCGGAGAGGATGACATAGAGATGTGCGTGGGGATGTAAACAAGGAGGAAAACATCACCGAAATGGAACACAAGGAGAGCAAGAAGACGTTTGGGCAGATGGTGAAGGCGGTGGTTGCCTTTCCCTTCAAGGTCCTGTGGTTTGTGGTGAAGGTCGCCGGCGTTATGTTGCTAGCCGGCGTGCTGACGACGGTGGGCTACTGCGTGTACCGGAGCGGGCAGCCGATGATCATCCCGGAGGCGCGTGGGATGACCTACCGGCAGTTGTTCAAGGATCGCTACGAGAGCTGGAAGGCGCTGGACGAGCGGAATACTGCCGCTGGCAAGGATAAGTCCGGGCACGCTTGTACACTGTCTGGTGTTGGCTACGAGAGCATGTTTGTAGTTCCGATGCTTTCCTCCCAAATGACTATTTCCGCGTTCTACCCCGAAAGCAAGTTCGCCCGAAATGTAGAAGGCGGCGACAGCTACTTTTATCGGAACCTTCCGGTGGGCAGCGAAGCGAAGTTGCGCAACTTTCTGCCGTTATTCTGGGAAGCGGTCGAGCGGCAGAGTTGGACCTGGTGGGTATTGCGAACGACTTATTCATGTCCATCACAGCCAGTGAAGTTTCCTGAGTCTACCTCCCCGTAGAGGAGGCGGTGTGGGTTGTTCCTAATTCCACATGAACATTTAAGGAGCCAGCATAAAAGCCGGCTCTTTTTTATCCGGGTTTTTGACAGGCGCATGAATGATGAGTGATATTGTGCTATATTACACAATTAGTATGGGGGTGGTAAAAAATATGTTATAATTTAGTAACAACTGAAACAGGCCAAACCAATTTTGCACCAGCGGTACGTATTGCTGGAGTGCAGCCAATAGGCCGAACAATCGAGTCCACGTAAGAGAAAAGCGTGGCGATTGTTCGGCCTATTTTTGTTAATCCGCTATATAGCGGGAAAGGAAACGTGATGTATGAAAGACATTGATGGAGATAACAGAAAGGAGAAAAAATCATGAAACAAGTATTGGGTATTGTCGTGTTGTTTGCGGCGATTGTGATTTTCATTGGCAGCGGCGCGTATGGCTGGATGCTGAACCTGGTTGGAGGTGCGGACGTGCCGGCGGGTGACCCTGTGGGCGCGGTAGCCGAAGCCGGCGTAGAAGCCATGCTGACGGTAGACTACGAAGCCGGCGTGGAAGCATGGTTGGAGAAAGTGTGCGGGATCAGCACGGCAAATGGTTGCCAGATTGCGCAAGCCCTGTACTCGCAGGGTATCCAGGCGAACCTGGATAAGTACCAGGCCGGCCAGACCTGCCAGGCGATTGCGCGGAAGATGGTGAGCGAGATTGCCGCGACAGAAAGCAAACCGGCGCAGCAGATCTGGGCGGTGGAGATCAACAAGAGCGGGTGGGGTGAAGAAAAGACCGACATCACCGCTGCGGTCGTCGTGCAAGACAAAGATGGCAAATGGGTATTTGATACGGTGCTGCCGCTGGTGCCATCCGAAGAACTGTGGAAGCTGCTGACCCCCACGGCTCCCGCGCCATAAAAGATTGAGTGTGAAAGGAGTGCGATGAAACTCAAAAGAGTGTCTCAAATTTTTCTTGCGATCACCCTGGTGTTGAGCCAGGTGTTCGCTTTTGTACCTGCGGTGCAAGGGCAGGAGGGAGGGCCGGACCCTTGGGCGAACGTCTTTGACGAGAACGGCAACCTGCTGCCGAGTGTGGTGGACATGGGCGAAATCGTCACGAGTCCCCCCCCAGATTGGTGGCCGTCCAATGCAGTTACGGACGCATTGGGCTTTTACCCGTCCTACCACCAGTATGTCACGGCTGCCGGCGATGTGGTGATTGTTCCTTCGGCCAGTACCCTGTTCTTCATGGCCTTGAACTCTGGGGAGTCGGGTTTGGATGGGGCGTATGGCAGCGCGGGAAGTGGGTCGGGCCAACAGATCATGGGCGCGGCTTATTTAGTAGGGCTGCTTACTGGACTGGAATCCGGACAAAATCTCTTGAATGGTTTAGCCGGTATACCGGAATTTCTGGATAGCTCAGGCAATGTTGATCCCAATAAGTTTGCCGATGCGCTAATTAGCGGAGATATGGACATCTGGTCTCTGGGCGGTGATGTGTGGAATTTATTGGGAGAACTTCTTGACAAGAGCACTCAAGACGCCATGTTCGCTACGACCTTCCTGTTGTACGTGCAAGGGAACTGCGCGAGCTCACCGACGGGATGCCCGGCAAACCTGTGCCAGATCGTGCCGGCGGCCTGTCCTCCGGACCCGAATGACCCCACCAAGCCTGGGACTCCGGTGAATCCTCCATCCTGCCCTGCAACAACCATTCATATCGGGAGTCCGACATTGAAGGTATATCCTGTGGCGCCGGCTAGCCCGTTGGTAGTGGGCCAGGACCCGGAAAAGCGTGGGGCTGATGTAGGGGTGGAGGTGACGATCCCGCCGACGATCTACGAATACTACGTCCCGATTCCTGTGTGGGAAGAGATAGAGGAGTGCAACTTGCCGGATGGTGGGTATACGGGAACTTTGGACTGCAAGACGGACAACATCCTGCCGGCGAACAACGGGTACATCACACGAGAAATGTACCTGGTGCGATTTGATTGTGAGCACCATGTAGAGGTGTACCCGGAGCCGATTTCGATGGTGAACGCGCAAGCGTCGCTGACTGGAGCGAGCAGGGAATGGATCATCCATGACTTAGGCGCGTACTACTACGGTGCGGAAGTGTACCAGTCGAATTACTCGATCATTCCTGGTTTGGGCGCCGCAACCGTTGGCTGTGATGGTAGTGGAACCTGTACCGCGAGAGCGTTAGTGGAAAAGATCCAATTCCGTGATCCTGGAAATTACGTCCTCAACCTGCGGGTACAAACGATGGGTACCCCGGTGACGACTGGTCGTCTGCTGACCGGCGCTGGGAGTATGGGCGTGTCGATGATCTCTGCGCGGCTGATTGAAGCCGGCAACTAGGGCCGGCGCGAGTTGATGTGTTGTTATCGTGAGCGTATAGGGCAGCAAATTGGATGCGGAGTCGGGTTCAAGTCCCGATTGCCCTTTTCGGGAAAGAGATAGAGAAAGGTGTTTGAAAAGCGTAACCGAGAGACAAAGAGCGCGAGACGGGAAGAGGCTCCGGGCCGGATGATCACCCTAGACCGGCAAAGGAGGAAATATTTTGATGTTGCCAATTTCGGACGAAAGATTTTGCAAAGATTGTGGAGGTTATTCAGGCCTGGGGCTGCCTCCGTCCACGAATGCGCAGGTGTGCAACTGCGAGAAAACCGCTGCGCCGGCACGTGGGTGGATCTGCTCTTTATGTGGAACGGTGCTTTCTCCGTACACGCGAACTTGTCCAGGCGATCACCGCCGGATGATCCCCATGAGTGAGATCAGCAAGTACCAGGCGACTCTGCGTGCTTTACGGGAAGCCGGGGATGGCCTGGTTGCTTTGCTGAAAGAGAAGGGGTTCGACTCGTTTAACTCCGAAGCGATTGCCGCGTGGCGAAGGATGCAGGGGGTGTGATCTTGACCGGCGATCTCAAGCTTAGCTGGCGGATGGCGCGGGAACTGGGCCTTAGCACGGATTCTTTAATCGGATTGCCGGCAAGCTGGAATGCCGGCCTGTGGCATACGACGACAATGTGAACAAACGCGGCGTGTTGTGGAACGTGGGGCTGGTAGAAAAGTTGCGCGACTCGCAAGAAGTGCGCGAAACGAAATCCAGAACACGATTGCGCGAATTACGATTCTTATGATTTTAGGAGGGAAGGAACAGATGGTCAAATCAATTCAGCGGTATGCAGTAGAGAACGAGTGGGATGTGATGGTTGTCCAGAAAGGCCCTGGTGGTGGGCCTGGCAAGCTGTACCGGGCAGTGCGCATGACAGAAAAGTCCGTCCTGCTCGGGTGGTGGTTTGACTGGTCCACCCAAGAATGGTGTGCTTTTACTCCTGAAGGCAGAGCGCATTGGATTACACGGGATCAAGTTTTCGCTGTTGTTGAGAGTGTTGAAGAATGCCGGCAGCTGGTCCAGATGTGGAAACACAACCAGGAAGAGTTTGACGATCTCCTCCAAAAGCAGAAGGCTGAACTGGCTCCCCTGAATGAGCGGCACTGTAAAGAGGTTGTCGAGTTGCTGCAGGGGCAAGCGGATCGGCTCGCGCAGCTGATGGGTGTATAGGTGATGAGCGATACGAACGACAAATCGTGGAGCCTGGCTGGAAGCGGAAAGAGATGTCCTGGGTGCGGCGCGATTTACATCTGGTTGACCGGCAGCATGCGTGAGGCGAAAGGGGAAGCTTCGTAGGAGAATGACAGAGCGGCGATACCAGCTGGTGACCGTGAGTCTTGTGGCTGCGTTGGGCTTGCAGATTGTAATACCCTACCTGCCGATGGAGCGGCTGTACGAACCCCCTCCATTGCAGGTTGTGGTAGTGCAAGCGCAGGTACTGCCCACGGAGCCGCCAGTGACGGTCGCGCCCACTACGACACCTGAACTGACTACCACTCCTGTGCCAGTGATTGAGACTCCGCGAGCCGAAGAGGGTACAGCAGCAAAGCAAGCAGCGGTCGAGCCCGTGATAACGACAACCAAAGAGCCGGTAGACCTGGTGCAAGAATGCCAGTGGGCTAACAACTTGGTAGATGCTGAGAGGACGTATGCGCTGGCGCAAATCACCTGGGACCCGGATTATGCGGGGGCGAAGGTGATACCTTCTTGCAACGTGGTGGTGGGGAACAAACCGAAAGCGGTAGTGCTGCACTTTACCCAAGGGGAGTTATCCGGGGCGATAGCACGTTTCCAGCAGAAGGATGAAGCCTCAGCGCATTACATTGTGGATCGGGATGGGACGGTGATCCAGATGGTGCCGGAGCATTACGGGGCAAAGCACGTTAACTGCTGGGGGCAGCGCAGTTATTGTTTAGCCTCATGTCCGATCTGCGAGGATGAAGAAGGCCGGTTGGTGGAGCCGTATTTGCGAAGTGTGGGGATTGAGATCGTGAACCAGGGAGCAGTGGACCCGAAAGTGTTTTCCGGTCTGCTGTATGAGGATTACAACATGGCATATGGCTATCGGTACTGGGAAGACTACCCGGAAGTGCAGCTGGAGTCATTGAAGGCGCTGGTGGAGGACATCTGTGCGCGGTGGGGGATACCGTTGGATGCGAAGCACTTGATTGGTCACTCGTTGGTGAACATGAAGAGTGATCCGGGGCCGGCGTTGAACATATTCTGGCCACGTTACGGGGAGCCGGCGCGGGAGGCGCTGTGGCCGTAGGTAGGGCTGGGCCAGGGTAGGCGGGGCTGGTGGGGGCACCTACCTCGTTTAATAGCACGGTGCCTTGAAATATCGGAGTTCGCATCCGAAATTTCAAGGTATAATGGTGATATGATCGAGAGAAACTACTACCTGAACCGATTGAAAACAGCTATTGCCCGCTCGCCGGTCACGGCTTTGCTGGGCCCACGGCAGTGTGGAAAAACAACCCTGGCGCGCCTGATCGCCGAGCAAACCGAAGCGATCCTCTTTGATCTTGAATCGGTTCCAGACCAGCGCCGGCTGCAAAACCCCGAATTGATGTTGGGCAGCCTAAGCGGTCTGGTCGTGTTAGATGAAATCCAAACGATGCCCGAGCTTTTCCAGGTGTTGCGGGTACTGGTGGACCGTCCTGAAAACCAGACGCGTTTTCTAATCCTGGGCAGCGCTTCTCCGGAGATCATTAAGTCCGCATCCGAAACACTTGCCGGCAGGGTGGAGTTCATTGAGTTGCAAGGGTTTGATCTTTCCGAAACGGGCGGGGACACCTGGGAAACACTGTGGCTGCGTGGGGGCTATCCGCGTGCTTATCTTGCGAATTCGGACGAGGACAGTCTGACCTGGCGCGAGGGATTTATCCGTACCTTCCTGGAACGCGACATCCCGCAATTGGGCATCAATATACCATCCACCACCATGCGACGGTTTTGGACCATGTTGGCGCATTATCACGGACAAACCTGGAACGCCGCCGACATAGGCCGCTCGATGGGACTTTCCGATAAAACGGTGCGATCGTATCTGGATATTCTAACCGGCACTTTTATGATTCGCCAGCTTCAGCCGTGGTTTGAGAATC
This sequence comes from uncultured Anaerolinea sp., assembly GCA_964403875.1. Classification (GTDB taxonomy): domain Bacteria; phylum Chloroflexota; class Anaerolineae; order Anaerolineales; family Anaerolineaceae; genus Anaerolinea. Next base: position 17,193 of record CAYOHX010000040.1, read on the forward strand.
TGGGCAAACGACAGGTGAAATCCCCCAAGATTTATTTTCGAGATACCGGACTGCTGCACAGTCTTCTGGATATACCGGACACCCATGCTTTGCTGGGGCACCCAAAAGTAGGCGCGTCTTGGGAGGGCTTTGCCGTAGAGCAGGCACTTCAGATCCTCCACCCGACCACGGCGTATTTCTGGGGGACTCATGCAGGGGCGGAAATTGATCTGGTCTTCCAATTGAAAGGACGCCGGTATGGGATGGAAGTCAAGTTTAACGAAGCGCCGGCATTGACGCCTTCCATGAGAATTGCATCCTCTGAATTGTCTCTGGATCATCTGTGGATCGTCTATCCGGGAAATGAAACCTATCCGATTAAGGAGAACATCACGGCTCTTCCACTGAAGAGCCTGGAGTCAATCAGGGATCGGTTTGACCTTCCAGAGGCTCGTGATTTGAAAGGTGCGTTTGAAAAATGAAGTTTGTCCACTTCGTCGACAAAAAGAAGGCTCAGTGGTTGCCTATCACTAGAAGCATGGATGCATCTTGAAACCTCGGATACAAACTCCGAGATTTCAAGATGCATTACCTACGGTTGGTGCTGAGTAGCCTGAGCGGTCTGGGTGGGTTAGCGGAAAGATGACTCGATATCGCTTTAATCCCCCGTCGTTTTCTATGAAGAACGAAGGAAATTGCGATTATCATAATCCAGATTTCCTTGTTGATATCACGCCTCTGCGATCTAAAAATTTATTCGTAAAAATGTTGTTTAATATATAAAATTCGTTAGAAAAAGTGTGAATAGTCGCATAATTATCGTTGAAATAATTGTGTTAGCGTGCTACAATCAACGCATGAGGTGATTTGTCATGTATAGAACCGCCCTTGAAGATTTGCACAAATGGAAAGCCAACCCGTCTAAAAAACCACTGATCATACACGGCGCACGCCAGGTTGGCAAAACCTGGCTGATGCAGGAATTCGGGAAGGCCGCTTTTGAAAATGTTGTATACATCAGCTTTGACAACAATCAAGTGATGCGGGATCTCTTTACGCCCGATTTCAATATTGAGCGCATCGTAACCGGCCTGGAGCTCTATGCTGGTCACAAGATAACAGCGGAAAATACGCTGCTGATTTTCGATGAAATTCAAGAAGCGCCTCAGGCACTGACCGCATTGAAATACTTCAACGAAAATGCCCCCCAATACCAGATCCTTTGCGCGGGATCTCTGTTGGGGATCGCGTTGCACCAAGGCGCCTCTTTCCCGGTCGGCAAGGTTGAATTTCTCGACCTCTACCCACTTTCCTTCTCTGAATTTATGCGCGCAATGGGACAGGAACGGTTTCTTGAAATATTAGAGAAGGGGAATTTCGACCTGGCTACAACCTTCAAACAGAATTATATCGACCTGCTCAAATATTACTACTATGTGGGCGGCATGCCAGAAGTAGTGGCCAATTTTGCGCAGGAGAAAGATTTCACTCAGGCCAGAGCCATACAACAACGCATCCTCACTGCCTATGAACAGGATTTTTCTAAACATGCGCCTTACGCTCAGGTTCCACGCATCCGCATGATCTGGAACAGTATCCCCGCGCAGCTCGCCAGGGAAAATAAAAAATTCATATACGGAGGCCTTCGTGAGGGTGCGCGGGCCAAGGATTATGAAACAGCCTTGATGTGGCTATCCGACTGCGGTCTTGTCCATCAGATTTATCGCGTAAATACCTCCGACTTGCCGCTCAAGGCTTATCAGGACCTGAAAGCCTTCAAGCTCTTCCTGGTGGATGTCGGTCTGCTCTCATGTATGGTGCGGCTCGATCAAAGAGTGCTTTTGAATGGCAATCAGCTGTTTGCTGAGTTCAAAGGTGCTTTGACAGAGCAGTATGTCTTGCAGCAGCTCAGAACAGTGTCTGGAATTGACACTTACTACTGGACCAATGATGCCGGGATCGCCGAGGTTGATTTTCTGATCGACAACGGAACACAGGTTGTTCCAATCGAGGTCAAAGCCGAAACCAATCTTAAAGCAAAAAGCCTGAAGGTTTTTGTTGATAAGTTCAAACCACGAATCGCGATCCGCACGTCGATGGCTGATTACAAACCGGAGGATTGGCTGCTGAACTTGCCTCTCTATGCGATAGAGTATCTGCCGCAAAGCCTCTCAGATGGATCATCAAACCAGCGGATCGACGGCTCGTTATTGCAGTAATCCCCCACACCAAATTCGTCTTTCATCTGATCGTCCCAGCTTTGAAAGAATTTTCCAATGCTCTTTGAGCTTTGTAAAAATAGGCCCCGTTTCTTTCAAAGCTTTTTCGAGTCCTTAGGAATTGCCGTTGGGAGAGCTACGGAGGTAGGCAGGGCGAAAGCACTTTTCAGCGTTTGCTGAAAAGTATTGTCACAGTGAAAACGCGTAGATACAATACGGCGAAGCATGTGAACTGCTACAACCAGCGCAGCTACTGCCTGGCGACGTGTCCGATCTGCGAGGATGGGGAAGGCCGGCTGTTGGAGCCGTACTTGCAGAGTGTGGGCATAGAGATCGTGAACGAGGGTGCGGTGGCCCCGAAGGTGTTCAAGGGTCCGTTGTACGAAGATTACCAGATGGCGTTTGGCTAGCGGTATTGGGAGGATTTCCCACCGGCGCAGATAGAATCGGTGAAGGTGTTAGTAGAGGACATCTGCGCGCGGTGGGGGATACTCCTGGACATCGAGCATGTTATTGGTCACTCGTTGGTGAACATGAAAAGCGATCCTGGACCAGCGTTGAATTTATTCTGGCCGCGTTACGGGGAGCCGGCGCGGGAAGCGATGTGGCCGTAGGTGGCCAAAACCGGTCAGGCGCGGCATTTATGACACTCCCCCCGGCGACAACACAGATTTACAGGGTAGCAGTTCCCGTCTCCCGAAACGGGAAAGGAATCAGGGGTGTGGCTTTTATGGCCCCGTCTGCAACACCAGCGGCAGAAACAGCCGCACCAGCGGGGCAACCGTGCCCGTGCCCTGGAT
>CAYOHX010000040.1:20290-40100 GCA_964403875.1 uncultured Anaerolinea sp.
CCGGCGGCCTGCGGGGTGAACGCAATTGTGAAACTGACGGACCCACCAGCGGCCACCTGCGCAGCCGGCTGCGCGAGCACGGCAAAATCGCCGGCCTGCGCGCCTTCAATCGCCACCACGGGGTTGCCGGTCAAGTTCAGCGCTGCCGCACCGGTGTTCTCGATCGTGAAGACCTGCTCCACGGACGCGGCGGCCAGCTCAGCCGCGCCAAAATCAGTGCCGTCCCAGGGTGCGGGCACCGCGTCGCCATCGAGGATAGCCACACCGTTGGCGCGCACGTTCATCTCCTGCATTATGATCGCGCCGAATTCCCAGGCGCCCAGATCCACCGCCGCGTTCCCGTCGCCGTCGCCATCCCACAGCCGCAGGTGGGCGTCCAGGTCGAGCGCGCCGATGGACACACCCGACGGGTCGCCGCTGTCCACGCCCGGTGAGCCCGCCTGCAACCGGTAATCGCTCGCCGAAGGATCCGCAAAGAGCGGATTCTGGTAGAAATTGCCGTTTGCGCCGGTAAAGCGCGCGTCGCCCAGGATGTTGTAGGCCACCACATCCGGCACCAGCGCCCCGCGGATCGCATCGCCGCCCGCGTTGCCCCACAGGATCGAGTTGGTGAAGCTGACCCCGGTGATGGTGTTGCTGTTGTCCTTGGTGTTGATGTTGATACCCCCCGCCCACGAATTGCCGTTGTCCACCAGCGTCTGGTTGGTGATGGTCACGTCGTGGATGGCGTTGTTCGGGCTGCTGAAGGTTTCGCCTTGCAGCAGGATGCCGGCATCGGCGCAATCATACACAGCGTTGCTGCGCAGGGTGACGTGCTCTAGCGTGTTACGATAGGCCCCGCCCGTCCCGGCGGATAAATAAATGCCATTTGCCATGCAGGTATGGATCAGGTTGCGCTCAATCAGCACGTTGGAGATGGCATTGTCGTGAGCGCTGTAACCGGTGGCGCCGCTGAACTGGATGCCGCCGGTGCTGATCACGTTGCCCGTGATGGCGATGTTGTTCACCTGATTGCCAAAGGAATACATGCCCGATTCGACCACCACCTCGATGGTCACATCCTGCCCGTCCAGCCAGTTGTCGGCGATGAGGATGTTTTCGGTGATGTTGTTGTTGCAATTGACCTGATTGGAGGCATCGATCAGGATGGTGGTGTTGATGTGGTTGCTCATGTGATTGCCGCGGATCTCGACGTCGCGGACAGCGTTGTTCGAAAGGCCAAACCACGAAGCCGGCGAGATGAAGACGGCGTTATAGTAGCCGGGGTTGTTGATGATGTTGGAGAGAATTTTGATCCCTTCTACCTGGTTGTTGCTCGCGCCGTCACCCATGCCGGCATGCACCGAAACGCCGCCGCCGCTGTCGTGAAGGTTGTTCTCCACAATTTCCACGTTGCGAATGGCCGAATTGCCCATCTGCCACATGTTCAGCTCAACTGCATTCATCGCGCTGGAGAGGTCGTTTTGATAGAAGATGATTCCGCTGACAGCCGGTTTGCCGTTGGCCGGGTCGGGGCTGATGGAAACAGCGTGCTTGGCAAAGTTGCGCACGGTAAATCCTCGGATGAGCACGTTTGAACCGCCGTACACGAGGAAACCGGTGTCGCGCGCCGAACCGGTGCCATCGAGGGTGATATCGGGGCTGCCGTCGGCGTCGATGTCGCCGTCGATGAGCAGGTTGCCATGTTCAAGCGCGGGCACGCCCGCCAGCGTGCTGACCTGCGCGCCGCTCAGCGCCGGGGCAAAGCGGATGATGTCGAACTCAGCGCTGGCCTCGGAGGCAATCATCGCCTCGCGCAGCGAAATGCCGTCGGGGCCCGGGTTGGCGATCAACGCCGCCGGGCTGGACAGGTCACCGTTGAGTTCCTCGCCTGCGTTCGAAACGATGAGGATTTCGCCCTCAGGCGCGGCAATCTGGTTCAGCAGCGGGCTGCACTCCGGCGCGCACTGCGCCAGGTAGGCCTCCCAACCGGCGAGTGCCGGGGGTTGGGCCGAAACGGCGCTCAAATTCGTTCCGGCAGATGGAAACAACATCAGACCAATCAGTCCGAAAGCACAAATTGCGCGCCGCCAGGAAAACTTGTTCTTCATTGTTCGCCTCGTTGATGGGAATTGAAAGATACCCGGATGCCACGTGGAATAAATTTCACCACGTTTTTTACCTCAGAGGGGTGATGGTTGTGCCGGAACTTATTTAATATTAGCATATCTCTTACATTTTACAGAAACTCTGTGAGTTTGTTGGCGAAGTCTGAGAAGAGCTACACTCCTGATAGGACAGAATCGCACAGGAGAAAAGGAGGTTTCTGATCTTGACATCCGATCGCTCTGGTGGTTGCATTAATCCCCTGCAAACGATCCCGAAAGGTACTGTGTCAGTGGGCATATTGGAATTAGCAGATCATTGCCCACTTCACTATTGAGTCGTCTCTCTTTTTATGAAAATATCCCCACCATTTGTGTGTCAATGTCATTCTCATCCCTAGGCTGGGCGTGAAATTCGCTCTAGTGATAAAACAGATAATTGAGCAACCGTGTATGAGTAGACGAACGGATTGGTTTAAGCAAGAGCCTTATTTACATTTATGCTTGTTTTGATTATAATATAAGCATGAATGTAAAAAACGAGTCGAAACCGATTGAAAGATTACGAATGCTGCTGCAAAAACAGAACGGGATTCTTTATACCTCCGATCTGGCGGAACAGGGTATTCCAAGAACGTACCTCTCGATGTTGGAAGCGGCCGGGGAAATCCAAAAAATTTCGAGAGGGGTGTATTCAACTGCAAATTCGATGGTTGATGAGATGGCAGCTTTTCAAAGGAGGTACAAGCGGGCTATTTTCTCCCATGAAACAGCACTGTACCTTTGGGACCTGACGGATCGAACACCATTATCCTATTCGGTCACCCTTCCAACAGGGTACAACGCCCGTCTGCTGAAAGAAAACGGGGCCAAAGTCTATTTCGTGAAACGTGAATTATATTTATTGGGTGAACACATGACGAAGACGCCCAGTGGCGCTGAAGTCAAGACCTACGACCTCGAACGAACCATTTGCGATGTACTGCGCAGCCGGAATCAGATGGACGTCCAGTTCGTCAACGAAGCATTGAAACGCTACGTGCGGAGAAAAGAAAGGAATATTGACCGGCTCTATTCCTACGCACAGCAGTTCCACGTCCAGAATATTGTCAGGGCAACCATTGAGGTTCTTTTATGAGCAATGTTATGCAGTTTAAGGCCAGAATCAAGAACCTGGCGGCAAAATACCACATTCCCGCCCAGGCGGTATTGCAGAATTTCATGTTGGAGCGATTGTTGGAACGAATTTCGCTCTCAAGATACCAAGATCGGATCGTTCTTAAAGGCGGACTGCTGATCGCCTCGATGGTTGGGATCAGCAGCCGGACCACCATGGACATGGACACTACTTTGAGAAACTTTCCGTTGACCGAAGAAACGCTCCGCGCAGCGTTCCAGGAAATCTGCGCTATCCCCCTGGCAGACGAAATTCTCTTTACCCTGAAGCATATCGAGCCGATCCGCGAGGATGACGAGTACGGCGGATTCCGGGTGGCATTAGTAGCCAAGTTTGAAACCATCCAGACCCCGTTGAAGATTGATGTGACCACGGGAGATATCATTACCCCCGAAGCAGTTTGCTATTCATTCCCATCCACTTTTGAAGACAAGCGGATTGAAGTTTGGGCCTACCCCCTTGAAACCATACTGGCAGAGAAGATCGAAACCATTTTACGCAGGAGCGTGCTCAACACCCGGCCGAGAGACTTCTACGATGTTTATATTCTGGTAAAAACCCAAGGCCCTCAAATTAACCAGGAAACACTTCACAATGCGATTGACGCAACAGCCAAAAAGAGAGGGTCGTTGGCTTCATTACAAAATGCAGAAGTTATCATCAACCTGATCTCTGCGGATGATGTAATGCGCCAGCGGTGGATCCGTTATGCCAGAGAGTTCTATTTTGCGAATGACATCCAGTTTGACCAGGTAATTCAAACGCTTATCGATCTCTTGCTCCGATAAGCATTTCTTTTTGATTGTGTAACCCTTTTCTGTAGGATGGGTCAGGCGACCTAAACGGATTATCAAAGAACGTTTGAAACAGTATTTGATTACTTGATTACACCAAGAGAGATTGGGTAAAGAATATCCTTGCCATCTGGGAATACGCCTGTGTTAGCCCAGGCATCAATTGCAGCTTGGCTACCGTAGTATTCACCCGCAAATTGGCCAATGTTTTGTACGTCATGTCAATATTCACACGTAAACGGGTGAATATCGACAGTAGCCCTCAATAAATAAAGAAAAGCACAAATTTGTCACAGAGACAACCCAATTAATAATTGTTACAAAAAAGCGTAGAAGTACGATATTACTGTGGCACAGATGCGGAATGTATGGACTGCCCGGAAGGGGGCAGTTGGGTGTGAAAAAAGTTGTCAGGATTATCCACGGTCGCGCGGACCAAACAGGAACGAAAGTTACCTGCTATGGCGACGACTTTTGCGTTCTCCCTTCGGAGACTTGAATGATTTCTGCATTGATGTGGCGTTTTTGGATGCGATTTTCCAATCGCTACAGGTGCATGTGATCGTTGCCCGTCAGGTCACTTATGGATAAACCATCAGAGACGTGGCGCTCACGAATTGGTCGATGCTGAAATAACTTATTCGCTGTTGAACCTCATCACTTGGCCGGCCCGCGCAAGACGGAGTGGGGCGCACAGTGGAATGACATGAGGGTGGGACGCGCTTTTTCAGAACTCTATTTCGCCATGATCTGGCTCAACATAGGCAGACCATTTTTCCAAATCCTGATCGACCTGTTTTAGGTCCACCAGCCGCATCCCAACCGCCTGCCAGTTTTCCCCCGATGGTTTCAGTCTCTCCAGTTTTTTCTGGTAGGCCAGCGCCTCGCTGGTCCAGCCGCTGCGCGAGAACCCCAGATAATAGACGCGCCAATTTCCATGAGTGGGAACGATCTTATCTGTTTTATCCTCGACTAGCTTGGACAAGACCTCTCGATCCACCGGCGAAAGTGTCCATTTACACTCTCCCAGGATCAAGGTTTTCTCCATGAAACTCATTCCGACCACATCAACCTGTGCGCCCGTGTTCCATACGCTGCCAATATCGTCGGGCATGAAGGGCAGCGTTCCTTTCGCGCCGGCGCGGATGGTCCATTCCCGGCACAACTCTTCCCAGGTGTGGGCCCCAATAAAATCGATCAGATGGCGCGTGACCTCTGCCAGGGACTGCTCCGGAAGGTCCATGGCCAGCTGCTGTTCTCTGGATGCCAGGAAGCGAAAATAAAAACGCAGATATGGATCGGTGATGTGGTGCCGGCCCGTCCGTGAATTGGCTGCGGCCGTGATTGAAACACGGCGCTCCACAAAGCCGGCGTCGCTTAATACGCTCAAGTATTTAGGGACCTGCACATTTGGTAGGCCAGTATAAGTCGATATTTCCTTGGGTGTTCGGGCGTTATTCGCGATCGCCTTCAATACCGCCCAATAATTGTGAATCTCGGAGATGAAGTCTTGCAGCAGCAGGCGCGCTTCTCCCTGCATTAAGTTGTTTTGCGTCAGCAGCAGGTCTTTGATGTTTTGAGACGTCGATTTTTGAGGCGCGATTTGCTCCCAATAGGCCGGAATCCCTCCAAAAATGGAATATAGCGCTACTCGATCCGCGGCAGAATACTTTGGAAACGCAGTGCGCGTCAGACCGTAGGGGAGTGGGCGAAGATGGATTTGAGCCGATGAGCGGCCGTACAGTGGGGCCCGGTACGACATCACATCCCGCCGCATCATTCCCGTGTGAGAACCAGATATTGCGAGGAATATATTGCTGCGTTGAAAAACATGGTCCCAAAAATGCTGCAGGTGGCTGGCGAGTGGCGGGGTGACTTTGAGGAGATAGGTGAACTCATCGATGAACAGTGCCAGGCGCTCATGCTCGGCCAGGCGAACCACTTCCTGCCAGGCTTGTTCCCATGTGGCATACGTGAAGGCCTCCGGAGCCGGGGCCTCCGGGTTAGCGAAGTTGTAGACTGCCTGGGAGAAAGAACGCAACTGCGCCAGGGCCGAATCAGGTGTGGCGACCCAATACAGGACTCTCTTTCCCGCTTCCCGGATCCAATGGACCAGCAGGGCCGTTTTACCCACCCGGCGGCGGCCATACAGGATCAGAAACTGAGACCGTTCTGAATCCCACAAGCCATCTAAAACGGCCAGCTCTTGTTGTCTGCCTATGAATGCGTTCATTCGAGCCGCCCTTCGATCTTATACTTATAAGTATTATACTGAAAAGTATAATACCGGACGATTGAATGTGTTTACAAATTTTCTCTATTTGTCGGATCTCACAGATAGTGAGACCGGCACTATGACTCTCTATTGTTGTATCGATCCGTACAGGATGGTTGTTATTCAACGATGGTTCGTTCCCGAGTAGGCCTATCTGCACCGATTTCTTTCAGAAGCTTGCGAGCATGCGTTGATAGGTTATCCTTTCTCTGTGATACGGGTCGCTGGAGAGAATGGCCTCATCTGCATCCATTTCGGCTAAAAAGTGATAGTCTTGCTGCAGTTTTTTGAATATACCATCTTGTGACAAGGTGTGCCCATGCTTGATCAGGCGCTCAAGATCTGCCCAGTCATACTTTTTCTCTGGTAGAGTATTCAGGAACGTGATGGGGTCAAAAGCATAATTCGTTTCCCAACACTTCATGATTGCAATGCGACGAACCATGCTTCGATCAAAACGCAGGGAAGTGAATTGATAGAGATCGTACAGGTCGCGGATCCGGCTGCGCTGCGCGGTGGCTCGAATTTTCTCTCCAATAATTTCATGCAAGTCTAATGTAGGTACAAGTGGTGGCTCCATTCCCAACCACTGGAAATAGCGTTCCTTGATAAAACCTGCAGGTTGCACAGGCAGAATCGGTTTGGCCCGGAAGCTGACCTGGACGCTGAAGTTTCCGGCTGTGGCCCATTCATGGTGGTATGTGATAATTGCGCCGCAGGAATCTGGGTTGGCGTAATAGTCCTCTGAGCGGATGGCAAACGTGATTCCGTAATGTTCCTGGTTTAGCAAGGTGGAAACGATATCCAGTACAAATTCTTCAGGGCCGAGATCGCTTACCATGGTGAAATCCAGGTCCAGACTGAAACGGCCCTGGTTCCCTAAGAAGATTTTGCGAATGGCAGTACCGCCTTTGAATGCTAGATGAGATAGAATGCCAGCATCACTCAGCACTTTCATGACATACGTGAGGACAACTTCTCGTTCGGCGATGTCTAAATCTACGCCGGAGTTGGCTGCGTACCATTGGATTAATCGCTTTTCAATCATCAGCTAATCTGAATCTCCGCTTGAATTTCGTTTTCTGGGACATTTTGAATAACCTGCCAGGTGGCGTTTTGCTTTCCGCCCGTTCCCCATTTTCCTCGTATGCCTAAATAACAATAATTCTGATCCACGCGCTGCAGCAAATGTTCTCGATCGGTAGAGGGAATTCCAATGTTTAACTCATCCAGTAAGAAACCTAACCGCTGGATCAGGGATTGCGACTGAAACCTAAGCGCATAATCGACGAGTTTCTGCCAATCGAAGCGTTTTTTTCCTTGCCAGAGCATGGCTGCAACTTCTGGAATATCCCCAGAGATTTCAGGGCGAAAGAGACAATCCAAAACTGTTTTCTCGAGATCCGTCATTTTTGCACTGCTTCCATACGCATTGACAGTCTCAATACCAAAGAACAAATCATCAGGAACTACAATAACCCGGTAGGACTTGCCGCGAGCAGTCACGGTATGCGTATTCCCAGCATTGGTCTGCAAGAAAACCATCGTTGACGCTTGGGTGGTCAAGCCATAGAAGTATGCGGCGGTTGAATAAGCAAACGCGTATGGATCTGCCAGCACGCTGCCAAGAGCAAGCGGATTGGTGTCCACAAATGCGACTTCTCCTCGGTCGGCTGGTATCAATTCGAAAACACCAGGTACCACCGGAGCTAGCCACCCTTTTTTTACCAGGCGGTGGAGGATGACCCGGGCATGTTCGTCAGAAACAGAGAGAATCCGTCCCGCTTGTTTAATTGTAAGAAATGGTTGTTTTTCCCATTCTAAGGGAAGAATCAACCTGGTTTCTTGGGAAGACAAAGTTCTCGTCATTTTACTTACCGTAGATCAAAAACGTTTCAATTTTTGTAACGTAATCGTTTGTTGGTAAGTATTATACCGCATTTTTGAGGTCTTTATATAGAACAATTGTCCCGTTTTCTCGCGTGATTTTCTATATCTTTAGGAAGAGATATTTGAAGTTATCAGGCGTTTCATCCACGGCCATTGAAATGGCGTCCCCTTTTTTTCTGTGTCGACACTATTTCTTCGCCTGGTGCACATATCGGAAATATGATTAAAAATATGATATAATAAAATTAATCGAATAAAAATTAGTATCGATTAATAGATCAATGCGCTGGCGCGAGAGTGCGCCGGCGAGCAAGACCAGACGTAGCGTACCAATTAGCCAATCGGGGCCGATAAGACAAAAGGCGGCCAGGATTGGCTATTTATTTTAAGGCGGCGGGAGCGAGGACAGGAGAACAGATGGAGGATGCGGTTGCGGAATTGACCGTTGTGATTATAGATCTGCTGGTGTACGTCACCAACGGGGGCCTGATGCTGCTCTATCTGGTCGCGGAGAACCTGCCGGCCATCCTGAGCCTGGTATCTGCGGCCTTTATGTTCCTGGTGTTGGACAGTGAAGTGCAGCGGCGGGCCGGCTTTCGCCCATTGCGGGGCGGTCCTCAAGGGCAGCCGGACTTACCCGACCGGCGGGGGATGTTTTCCGCGGTGGTAGGTGAAGAACGGTCGGCTGGGCCGCAGCCGCGCACTGCGCAGGTGTTGACCACGATCGTCGCGGTATTGTGGTTTGGAGCGCAAGCGGGGATGGCCGCGCCGGTGCCGTGGATCGGGGCGGCGATGTGGTTAGCAGGGGTCATTGTTCTGTTGGTGATGCCCAACCATCAGCGTTTCAACCAGCTGTGGTTCGTGAAAACCGGCCTGGCCGTGTACGGACTGCTGGTTGTCGGCAGCCGGATTTACCTGGCGTATGCCAATCAGCTTTCAGGTGGAACCTCACTTCACCGATGTATGTGGACCGGACAGTGAAAAACCATAGTATGTTACTGTTGACCACCAGTTGAACTTTGGATCAATACTTCTGCCGGAATGCCCAGCCCTGCATTCAGCTTACGAATCATTGCCAGGGTCAACGGACGCTTCCGGCTCAAAACTTCAGAAACACGCCCACTCGGCCCAATATACTGCTCCAAGTCTCGCCGGTCCAATCCGCGGCTGTCCATAAAATACTTAATTGCTTCCACCGGATCGGGAGGTAGAATGGGGTATTGCTTTTCCTCGTATGCCTCAACTAAAGTGAAAAGCACTTCAAAGCGATCCCCATCTGGCGTACCAGGTTCTGCGCCCCACAGCCGTTCCACTTCTTTGAGGACAGATTCATAATCTGCTTCAGTCCGAATCGGTTTGATTTCCATATCCATTTTCCTCACCTCTAAATCCTTGTTGCATCAATCCGGTCATATTCCGCATGAGTGCCTACGAACCGGATAAATATTTTCCCTTGCGAATATTCGACAACCACTACCAACCGGTATATATTTCCTTTGATGTTGAAAACAACGCGGTTATCTGAAAGAATACTGACACTGCGATAGATTCTTTTGATTTCTGCCGGTGAATTCCAGCTTGCCTTCTTCGCTTCTGTATACCAGGCTCGCAGCGGTTGTTCGGCATCTGGATGGGACTCCCAGAATTCAACGAGGCGTCGACGAGAGATAATTCGCATAAGTTATTATAACACCTTTCTCCCAAATTGGGAGATAATTATTATCCAGGTAGGATCGATTTCTATAATATGCCATGATAAATCCCACATTTCGCACCCCTTGCCTGCCGATTTCAGGAATGATTGGGAAAGCTTGGGAGAAGGAAACGCGACAACGATTTTAAACGCAACAGGCGACCCTTCTCCTCTCCCCTGCTGTTATGCGTGCTCCTTGTTGGGGACGTGTAGGCATGTTTCGGCCAGTCTGCACATCTACTTTTTCTAATTGTACCGCTCCAGAGGTATGGGTGAAAATATCGTAGAATGAGCTGCGAACTGCTTGAATATCGGAAATATGATTAAAAATATGATATAATAAAATTAATCGAATAAAAATTAGTATCGATTAATAGATCAATGCGCTGGCGCGAGAGTGCGCCGGCGAGCAAGACCAGACGTAGCGTACCAATTAGCCAATCGGGGCCGATAAGACAAAAGGCGGCCAGGATTGGTTATTTATTTTAAGGCGGCGGGAGCGAAAACAGATGGAGGATGCGGTTGCGGAATTGACCGTTGTGATGATAGATCTGCTGGTGTACGTGACCAACGGGGGTCTGATGCTGCTCTATCTGGTCGCGGAGAACCTGCCAGCCATCCTGAGCCTGGTATCTGCGGTCTTCATGTTCCTGGTGCTGGACAGCGAAGTACAGCGGCGGGCCGGCTTTCGCCCATTGCGGGGCGGTCCTCAGGGGCAACCGGACTTACCCGACCGGCGGGGGATGTTTTCGGCGGTGGTAGGCGAAGAACGGTCTGCTGGACCGCAGCCGCGCACCGCGCAGGTGTTGACTACGATCGTTGCGCTGTTGTGGTTTGGAGCGCAAGCGGGGATGGCCGCGCCGGTGCCGTGGATCGGGGCAGCGATGTGGTTAGCGGGTGTCATTGTTCTGTTGGTGATGCCCAACCATCAGCGTTTCAACCAGCTGTGGTTCGTGAAAACCGGCCTGGCCGTGTACGGACTGCTGGTTGTCGGCAGCCGGATTTACCTGGCGTATGCCAATCAGCTTTCGCCGGAACAGTGGGCGGGGATCATCGGCTCGGCGGCCGGCGGCGCAGCCTCCGTGATTGCCAACACAAAGGGGAACGTGACCACGATTGTGCTGTGGGCCTTGTGGCTGGTGGCTCCCCTGGGGTACTTCTCGCTGCTGGTGCAGCAGTTGTTTGTCAATCCGATGAGCCTGGTCAGCCCGTTAGCGGGGGCGCAGGACGTATTGAAGCGTATTCGGGAACGTGCCTAAAGCGCGAATTGCACTTTGAAAAACATTGCCCTGGTGGTTTAGAAAGGCAGGTTCGACTCCTGCCGGGGCGATTAAATCTGCCCTGAATCTCACTAAAAAAGCGCACCTGATCGGACCTGATCCTATCGGGTAAGCAAGTCGAGATGGCAGATCAACAAAGTTAGTAGCCAGATGTTCCTCACCGAACACCTGGCAAAAAGCAAGTAAGCAAGAAAACCAATCCTCAACCACCCCACAAGGAGAATGCCTCTGGAAACGGCTGCTTAGGCGAGCGTCCAGGGTCAAGTTTTTTCACAAGGAGGGTCTTATGTCGTACCTTATCAACTTGCTGGTCAGCCCGTTACCGGGATGGTTCCCGAAGATGGCGATTGTCGCCTTCATCGTGCTGTTCGTGGCCGCTTTCCTCCTTCTGGGGGGAATGGTCACGTTCATGTTTTTTGCCGGGCGCAAACTCGTGCGGGGGAAAGAACTCCCCCTAACGCTGACGCGCCTGCGCGATGCGGGCCATCCGGTGCGAAAGCACCAGCACTATCACTATTCGGCCAAAGCGAGTGAGGCGGTTGCTCCACTCACCGAAGCTGAGTACGAAGCCTTTGGTGTGGACGAGGACTTCCATCACTAGAAAAAAGTTCCCCCAACACCCCAAAGAAAACCTTGTGTCCACCCCTCCGGTGGGGTGGCGCAAGGGAGCGGCGCATCGTTTCGTTGAACCACCTCCGCGAAGCAAATGAGCCTCTCCCTTGCGCTACTCGGCGCGAAAGAGAATCGGAGCGTTCAGTATGACCGTAGCATTTTTGAATGACATCAAAATACCGTGGTTGAAGGGCAAGCAGAAAGCCGTGCTTGTTCCTGATGACATCGTATTAAATCACTCTGGCGCCCAGTACGACGAAAGCGGAGAGTTCCTGGAGTATCTGTATTTCGGGGTAGAGGAAAAGGACAACGGGCGTTCCTACAAGGGCTACCGGGTGGTGCGTCTGCTGGAATTAAAGTTCATCCCCCTGGATGCGCGCGCGGACGCCGGCCTTCTCCAGAAGATGCGCACGGTCTTGCGTTCTTTGTACGGGGCAAAGGTATCCTTCCTGTACCTGACAGCGGGCATATTCACCGATCCCGCGGTGGGCATGATCCAGTGCTACGGTGTATCGGTGTTTGCGCAAGGCCTGGACGAAGCGGTGGAGTTGTCCGGTCGGGCATTGGCCGCGCTGAAATCCTCGATGACCGGCGCGTTCCGGCAGATGAAGCTGAGTCCTCCCGACGCTACCACGGGCGGGTGGATATTTGCGGCATTAGGGGAAATGAAACATGCCCTGGTGGTGGTGGGACAGCCCGATCCGCGCGAGAATGCGAAGGGCGGCAGCCAGGCGTTGTTCTCCAACCCCTTGACCGCCGGTAACACGGGGGCGCAGCAGTACAGCTTACAGCAGAACGAAATCCTGTTCCGGGGCATGAGCAACCTGAAGGAGGATTTCATCTTCCTGGTGATGACCTCCCCGATCGCGCTTGGGGACATCTCAGAAATGCTGGTGGGCCTGGCCGAGCAAACCAGCACCTGGGCCTCCTGGCAGTCGGGTGTGCGGGGCGCTTCATTTGGGATCAGCCTGCCGGCGATCTTGAGCGGGGCGATGATGCAGTCCTCCACGCAGGGGTACGGAGAAAGCGAAGGCACAGGGCATACCGAAGGGTTGGCGCACACGGATGGACAGGCGCAGACGGCAGGCAGCGCCCATACGGCAGGGACTGCACATACGGTGGGCAGCACGCACTCATTTGGCGTGTCGGACAGTACAACCACGGGGGTGGCGACATCGGAGGGCCATTCGGTGACCACGGGCGAGTCGCATTCGGTGGGTCATGCCGTGTCGGATGGATCGTCATCCTCCACGATGTCCGGGGGCAGCGAATCATCTTTCGGCAGCGAATCGGACTCAGTCAACGTCGGCGTGTCCGGTGGTGGAAAACTTGGCCTGAATGCCGGCATTGATACCGGCCTGAATGCCGGATTCAACGCCGGTTACGCTCACGGGTGGGTGTCTGGCGGTGGCGAGAGTTCGTCCTGGGGCAGTTCATCCGGGACCATGCATTCAGAAACCAACAGTGTTTCAGATGGCACTTCGCGCTCTGAAACCCTATCGACGAGCGTCACGAATTCCAGCTCGTCCACGCATGGGACGAGCGAAACCTGGGGCACATCGAATGCCACTACAACCAGTCAATCCGACACGGTGAGCGAGTCGGACACGGATAGCCAATCGGACACGGCCAGTCAATCCGACAGCACGAGCCAGGGAACGTCCCTGAGCCAGATGGTCGGGCGCGGCGCGTCCTCCGGCCTGGCGGTGGGCGTAGCGCCTTCGTTCTCGATCAATCAGTCCTATCAATGGCAGTTTGATCCTGCCATCCTGGTAACCCAAATCCTGCGCACGCAGCAGCGATTGCTGGAAGGGGCCAGCAAGGAAGGCGCATTTTACGCGGACGTATACGCTTTGATGCGCAGCGGGCAGGGCAAGCAAGCCATGATGGGCCTGATCCCCGAAGCCTTTCATGGAACAGAGGACGTGGTAACGGGCGTGCAGACTCGTGACCTGACCCCCAAAGAAGAGGATTACATCATCAACCACGCCAACGTTTTCTCTCCTTCTACGCGGGTTGAAACGATCCCGGAAGTGCTGAGCGGGTACATGGACTCCAGCCTGCTGACCCTGCTGCAGGTGGCGGCATACACTGCACCGGGGATGTACGAAATGGGTACAGCGGTGACGGTGCAGGAAAGCACCCCCGATTTCGCCTTTTACCCGAACATGCCGGGCGACGTGGTGTTGGGCAAACAGTGGTCGAGCGAACTGGCCGAAATCACCGAGATGCCTTTGCGCCTTTCTCTCGAGCGTCACTTCCACACCGCGTTTTGTGGAGACACGGGCTTTGGCAAGAGCGTGAGCGCCGAGCGCCTGGCGTACGAGTCTACGTTGAAGTGGCACTATCGCACGATCATCCTGGACTTCGGCCAGGGCTGGCGGCGCTCCTTGAACTGGAAGGGAATGCAAGATCGGGTCGATGTGCGCCAGGTGTTCCCTGGTGCGCAGCGGCCCTTGCGCTGGAACATCCTGCAAGTACCGAAGCGCATGGACCCTGGTCGGTATCGCTCGCTGGTCGCGGAATTGTTTGCCAATGCCGGGCGCATGGGTCCCCGGCAGTTGGGTTTCCTGCGCCGGGCGATCAGCGAAGTGTACCAGGACTGCGGGGTACTGCTTTCTCCTGGGAAATCCGGTTTCCACTTCGTGACAAACGAAGACGAGGTAGCCGCCGTTCTTTCTCGTCGTAAGGAATACAACCAGGTCGGCGCGGAAGTGAAGGTGGGGACTCCGCTGGGCGCATTGAGCGCGAGTGATGTACAGGCGATTGCGGTAGAGCGCAGCAAGAAAGCCGGCTTTGCCGAGGTGGTGCGCCGGCTGCGCAAAGCGCAAGACGGTTTGGGGAAGAACGACCAGACCTCACGGACGAGTCTGGAAGGGCTGCTCCTGCGGGTGGAAACCTTCGAGGAAGGGGAGATGGCGCGGCAGTACGGGCCTGGCTCCGACAGCCTGCCGATCGAAGACCTGGGACTGCTGAAACCGAAGCCCGATGATGACCCGTGGGGCATGGTAGTGATCGAGGGCGGCGCGGAGATGAGCGACGAGTTTGCCAAGAGCGCCATTCTGTCTCTGCTGGCCAGCGTCCTGTACTTTGATGCCGTATCCCGCCGGCGGGAGAGTCTGTCTGGGCTGAAATTTCCCCCGATGCAAATCTTCTTTGAGGAGGCCAACAAAATCCTGTCTGGGGTTTCGTCTGGGGGCGCGACATCCGACCAGCCGAATGGGAGTGGGGGTGGAGTCAGTGAAATCTTCCAAACCATGTGGCGGGACGGTCGCAAGTACCGTATTTTCCTGCACCTGATGGTGCAAACTATCAGCGAACTACCGGAAGGCATTCTATCGTCTTGTAACAACATCTTCGTGGTGCAAACGAAGAATGCGAAGGACCGCGATATGGTCATGGCGCATATCGGGCGCAGCGAGAAGGGCTTTGTGAACACCGAGTACAAACGCTACCTGGCGCGGATACCGATCAAGATGGCCGTGGTCAAGTTGGGCTACAGCGACGACGTGACGCAAATGGAGCCGGTCTTAGCGAATCCCTTGTATGTACCGGGGCGCGAGCCGGATGACGTGGAGATCGTGAGCCGCCTCGGAGCGCGGTAGAGGGGGCATCGTGGAGTCAATGCAGTTGTGGACAACAGGAGGTTAGGGGTGAAGAAGGAAACGAAGTTAGCGATTGCGGCATTGAAGAAGCAGCGACATAAGATCGCCTTTGATGCCAACCTGCACAAGCTGGGCATTGTGACTCCATACACAACGAGGTGCGCGAAAGCGTATGCCGAGTTGAGTGCGGCGATTGAAGCCTTAGAGAAACCTGGGATACAGCAAGGATCGCTGCCTGGTTTCTCGGGATGAGGGTAGAGGAGAAAAAGAGGCCGTGAATGTATTCGTGAGCGTGGTGTGTTTTTTGCCGTTGATCGTGGCGGCATTAGCGGCGTGGATCGCCGCGATTGTGCTGTACCGGAAAGGGCGAAAAAATCCAGGTATCGTGTTGGGCGTAGCAGGCGGGATATTGAGCCTGATCGTGCTGTGCCTGGGCGTGTTGGTGATCTTACCGCACGTGCCTGGGGTGGTTGACCCTGGATGGTTCCCGACTCCGGTTTTCGATGCAATCCCAACTGTGTAAATGACAGGCGCAACTTGCCCTGTTGGGGAAAGCAGGTTTGTCTGGGGCTTTGCCGGCCCTGGCGCTGGAGTCTGCCTGGACGAATCGGCTGAGAGGAAAGGAGGGAAGGGGCAAAGAGGGGTAGTTTGAGCGCGGGAAATTGTCGGCGCTTTGAGCGCGGTATCGTTTTATGGTCATCAGACAAGAGAGATAGAAAGGAGATTTTTTGAATCATGGATAAGAAACGTTCGCCTATTGTTCCCATCGTATTGGCGGTGGCGATTGGATTGTTGGTGATGTTCCTGCTGAACGGGGTCATCCGGCCCACATCGGTGGTGGTAGCGAAAGTGGCCATTGCGCCGGGTACGCTGCTAACCACCGACCTGGTGGAAGTGCGCACGGTCCCGGCCGGTGGTCGCCCTGTGGACGCCTTCAAGACGGTCGAGGAAGTGTCCGGGCAAATGCTGGCTGTGCAGCGCGCGGCAGGTGATACGATCACGGCCTCCGTCCTGGGGGATAACGCCCAGGCAGGGATTCCGGCGCAGCTGGAGCCTGGTCATGTTGCGATTGCGGTGACGGTGGATCGCTCGAGCGGCGTGGCTGGATTGCTGCGTCCTGGGCAGACGGTGACGGTCATTGGCTTACTGACTCCCGATATTATGAGTGCGCAGTCTGGGTTAGTCATGGCGTTGAACCAGCCTTCGGTGATCGTGGGTGAAGGCGTGAAAGTGGAAGGCGGTCCGACCGCGACTCCTTCTCCGACCCCGACTCCTGAGCCGATCATGGGCCCTCTGGGGAGAATTTCGATCAGCGGGGTGCGCGTGCTGATGGTCCCGCAGTCCTTCCAGTATCAGGAAATTCCCGCCGGCGCGAGTCAAGAAGAAATGTTTGCCAGTTCAGCGGCCACGAATGATGAAACCGGCGCGGTGGTGTTGGATGTTCCCACGACTCCGGTGGAGATCGCTCCTGGCTTGTTCGTGAACCCTGCCACCCTGATTGCCGCTTTGGATCGCTTTGGGGGCGTGTACCTGGCTTTGGAATCCAGTGACGGTCTGGTGCTGGAAGACGAGGACATTCTGACCTTGAACCTGGCCAGCCTGTACAAGACGATCAACGAACGGAGGAACCAGGGCGGCGCGGCTGTTCCCACCATGATGTTCGTGGCTCCCACGGAAGTGCCGGCAACTGCTACACCGGAAATTACGTTGGAGCCGACCTTACTGCCGACGATGACTCCAGCGCCGTAAGCTGAGAAGGAGAGTGGAATGATGCTGCAAGAAGCAAAAGTGCTGACGATGCTGGCCGGCGCCGGAGCGGAAGTCGTGTTTTACCAGATGATGCCGGCATTCCAGGTGGACACCCGCTTTTCGGTTGCGTCGGTTGTGACCGGCTGGGCCGATTTCGAGAAGAACCTGGAGCAGTTGAAACCGTCCCTCCTGGTTGTGCAGGGGGATATTGCGCCAAACCCGGAAACACTGATCGCAACTCTAGCCAGACTTCAGATCTGGAACGGGATCGCGATCGTGGTTTTACAGCCGGCGCACCAGGAGTTTCGCGGTGCGTTTGAGAAGGTATCGGTGGTGCGCGGCGTGTACGTGCTGCCTGTGAACTGGGGCGAGGTCGTGCAATCCGGTTATTCTGCGGCCCTGACTGAGCGGGCGAAAGGCGCGGCGCAGGGCTCGATGCAGAGCGCGATGGGTTTCCGGGCCAGCACGTCCGTGACCGGGACCCGTGTGGTCGCGTTTTTATCGGGTGCGGGTGGCGCGGGGCGCTCCACGTTGGCAGAGAGTATCGCATACGAGTTAGCCGTTCACATGGATGTGCGCTCGCTGCTGATGTCCTTTGACCTGCCGGCAGCAGCTACCATGCACCTGAATATGCGTTACTCACCCAATGCCGGCGAGTATTTTGCTCGCCCTGGAGATGGATTTGGCAGTGCAATCCAGAAGAAAGAAGCGTTGGAGGTGATCGTTGCGCCGGAAAACTCGGTGGAATATGCTCGGGCTGCCGAAGCCTCGGCGGCTGGAAAATCCGAAGCGAACTCGCTGCACTCGCTGGTCATGGCCAGTTGGACGCGCAGTTACGCTGCGGTGTTGTTAGACCTTCCTCACGGGGAAGGGATTTGGACCTTGCACCCCCTGATGGCGGCGAACACGGCGGTGATCGTGGCGCGGCCTACCCTGGCTGACCTGGCTGCGACGCGGCATTTATTGGTGCTGCTGATGGAGCGGATGCGCAACGAACATCGTATCCCGCAGGAGTCGATCTTTATGGTGCTCAACCAGGCGCATGATCGTTCGCGCCTGACCGCGAATCAGTTCTATCAAGAACTGGTGCAAAGTTACGGTTGGGCGCCGCCGGTGCTGGCGGTGATCCCGTTTGACCTCGAGATTTCCAACGCGCAGGATGATCGGATGGGGGCCTTGAAGGTAGATGGCCTGGCAAAAGGTGTGCGCACGGTGATCAACGGGTTATTCCCTGGGGTGGCCGGCAGTGCGAATGGTGGTGGGCAGAAGAAAGGGCTGTTAGGCGGTCTGTTGGGAGGCCGGTAGAGCCATGGATACGATCTTACAGATCATGCCGGCAAGCGGCTACAAAGCTGTATTTGACCGGGTAGAGGATGGCGATTACGAGGAAGTACACGTTGAGAACATTCTGGAAGAGACGGACGCCAATCTGCTGATCCTGCCGGTGGAATTTTTCGCGCTGGTAAAAGGCAAGAAAGTGGGGACGGGGCTGGAGGAGACGCGGATCGTGGGCGTGTACCTGGACCCTGACTACGGCTATCTGGAATTATGCGAGCGCGGGGATGATCGGGTGGTGTACGCTGGCCGGCTCCTGGGGTACTTACCCCCGGAGCCTGGCTCTGGCTCAGGGTTGTTGGAGAACTACCGCTGGATCACCGCGGCGCGGATCGATGGGCAGTACGTGGACGAGGATGCCTGGAGAGCATTGACAGGCAGGAAGGTAGGGAAGCTTGAGTCTATTGAGTGTGTTTGATGATCGGTCGGTAGCGCAGCAAGGGGCCAATGCGGACGTGCGCGCGGAAGTGGCGACGGAAGTGATCGATGCGATCAACCGGGAGTACCCTGCCAGCGTGCTGCAGCGGCCTACCGAGGGTGAGCGGCTGCGGGTTTCCGAGCGTGTTGCCTCACTGGTGACGCAAGCCCTGCGCCGGCGGGGGGCCAACCCTGGCATGGGTTTTGAGCAAGACCTGGCCGGGGAGTTGTCCCGCCGGCTGATGGGCCTGGGCTTTTTGGATTTGTTATTGCCGCCGGCGCGGACGGACTTGTCCGAAATTGCCGTGTATTCTTCGGGCCTGGTGCAGGTGATGAAGAAAGGCAGCGTGCGTTGGGAAACCGTGCCGATGAGCCCAGAACCGGAGGAGATCGAGCGGGTGTTGGACCGCCTGTTGGGGCCGCAGAACAAGTCCTTGAATGAGACCAACCCTTCGATCAACGCCAAACTACCGCGTACGGAAGACAATCCCGGCGGTGGGCGCGTGAAAGCTTTGCACCGGGCTATCGTTCCCCCTGGCAGGAACCATTCGGTCAACATCCGTCTGTACGAGCAGAAGCCGGTATTGCCGGAGTGGTTGATCGAGCGGCAGGCGCTGAGTGTGGGGATGGTGGATACCCTGCGGTGGGCGATGGAAAACGGCAGCCGCATTTTGATTACCGGGGGAACGCGCACGGGGAAAACCACGATGCTGTCAGCCTTGTGCAACTTCCTGCCGCGTGGGTGGCGGGTGTTGAAGATCGAGGACCCGGAGGAGATCTGGATCGATCGTGACACGGTGCAGACCATTGAAGCCAGGCCGCAGGCGGTGGGAACGGAAGTGAAGCCCTACACCCTGGCCGATGGGGTGGACGATGCCATGCGCATGTCACCCGATTAC
>CAYOHX010000041.1:0-39734 GCA_964403875.1 uncultured Anaerolinea sp.
CGGCTGACGGCTGACGGCTGACGGCTGACGGCTTTCCCGAGTACAATAGATACATGACCAAGGTGCGTTTGGACGTATTGGTGGCGGAACGCGGGCTGGCGGAGAGCCGCGCGCTGGCGCAATCGCTGATCATGGCGGGCAAGGTGCGCGTGGGCGGCGAATTGGTTCGCGAGGCGGGGCGCAAGGTGACCGCGGACGCCGCCGTAGAACTGGAGCCGCCCGCTCGCTTCGTCTCGCGGGGCGGGGAGAAGTTGGAACCGGCTCTGCTGGCTTTTGGGCTGGGCGACCTGGGCGGGCAGGTGTGCGCCGACTTGGGCGCTTCGACGGGGGGATTCACGGACTGCCTCTTGCAGCACGGTGCGAGCAAGGTCTACGCCCTGGATGTGGGCTACGGCATTTTGGATTGGAAGCTGCGCAGCGATCCGCGGGTGATGGTGATGGAACGCACCAACGCCCGCTATGTGGAATCGCTGCCGGAGCCGGTGGGTGTGGTGACGATCGATGCGTCGTTCATCTCGCTGAAGGTGCTTCTGCCGGTGGTGCGGGGCTGGTTCGGGCCAAATGGCGGGCAGGTGGTGGCGTTGATCAAGCCGCAGTTCGAGGCCGAGCGGGAAGAGGGGAGCCGGGGGGAAGGGGTGATCCAGGATGGGCGCATTCACCGGCGGGTGGTGGAGGAGGTGCTGGGCTATGCGCGGGAGGCGGGTTTTGGCGCGCGCGGGCTGGTGCGATCCACGTTGAAAGGGCCCAAGGGGAATACAGAGTTCCTGGCGTGGTTCATCTATCCCGCGGGTGGGGAGTCGGATCAGATTTTGGGTGAGGATGCTTTGTTTGGCGAAGAAAGAAACTGAAGGTTTTCCCGTTGACCTGCATCTAAATATTCAGATAAACCAAGATGGAAACGGCTGTGTTGATTGCTCAATGCCTTGCGGGTGACCAGGATGCGATTGCAGCCTTCGTGGAGCAATCCTATCCGGCGGTTTTCCGGCTGGCGGTTTCCATTTTGGATGACCCGGCGGAGGCCGGGGAGGCGGCGCAGGAGGCCTTGTGGGCGGCGGTGAGCCGGCTGGGACAGTTCCGCGGCGAGGCGGCTTTGACTACGTGGCTGTATACGCTGACGCTGAATGTGTGCCGGGGCAGACTGCGCAAGCTGCGCGCGCGGCAGCGGCTGCATGAACTGCTGGCGGGGATGCTTTCGCTGGAGCACTCGGCCCCGGCGGTTGAAGAAACGGTGATTGCGCACGAGGGCCGCCGCAAGCTGTGGGCGGCGGTGCAGGCGCTGGGCGAAAAGCAGCGCCTGCCGGTGATTTTGCGTTATTACCACAACCTGCCGGTGGCCGAGATTGCGCAAATTCTGGAAATCAACGAGGGGACGGTGCATTCGCGGCTGAACACCGCCCGGGCGCGTTTGAAAGCGGCGCTGGCGGGTAGTGGAGATCAGCCGGGAGGTTGGAACCATGAGTGAACTCAACCATGAACAAGCCAGGCAGGCTTTGCTGCGCGAGGCGGACGGGCTGTTGGCCGAGGATCAGGCGGCGGGGCTGCGGCGACATCTGGAAGGCTGCGCGGACTGCCGCCGCGAGCAGGCCGAACTGCATGGGCTGGAAGAAGCGCTGCGCGAAACCTTTCGCGAGCACGCTCGCAGCCAGCCGCTGCCGCCTTTGGAACGCAGGCGGGTTCCGGCGGGCGAGGCGGCTTTGCCTCGCGTCAACCGTGAACAGCGTATGATCCTGGCGGCGGCGATGCTGGCTTTGGTACTCCTGGCGTGGATGGCGGGAGTGGGGGCCTGGGGAGCCTGGCCGCCGGACCAGACGCTGCGCATGGACAAGACCCGCCCCGCCACGCAGCCATCCACGGTACCGACTCTGGCAGTGATGGCGCCGAGTCCCACCCCGACCTTCGAACCGCTGGTGCTGGGTGGACAGGAAAAACCCAAGGTTTTGGGGCTGCTGATCGAGTCGACGCCAGGACCCCAAGAGGGTTGATTGCAAAGAATTGCGTGTATCCATCAGACGAGGGGTGCATAAATAGTTGATACCGGGTATAATCAAAACCTTGGAAAGCGAACTCATGGACCATATACGCAATTTCTGTATCATTGCTCACGTTGATCACGGTAAGTCTACGCTGGCTGACCGTATGTTGCAGCTTACCGGCACCATTTCGGATCGCAATATGACCGAGCAGGTGTTGGACAGCATGGATTTGGAGCGCGAGAAGGGCGTGACGATCAAGGCTTCGGCGGTGCGCATGAACTACACCGCTTCGGATGGGAAGACCTACGAACTGAATCTGATCGACACTCCCGGGC
Organism: uncultured Anaerolinea sp.; assembly: GCA_964403875.1. Lineage (GTDB taxonomy): Bacteria > Chloroflexota > Anaerolineae > Anaerolineales > Anaerolineaceae > Anaerolinea. The sequence goes on from CAYOHX010000041.1 coordinate 2,309, forward strand.
ACGTGGACTTCAACTACGAGGTCAGCCGGGCCCTGGAAGCCTGCGAAGGCGCGCTGTTGGTGGTGGACGCCACGCAAGGCGTGGAAGCGCAGACGCTGGCCAACCTGTACCTGGCTCTGGAGGCCGACCTGACCATCTTGCCGGTAATCAATAAGATCGACCTGGCTTCGGCCCAGCCGGACGAGGTGGCCGAAGAACTGAACAGCCTGTTGGGTATTCCCGCCGCGGATATTCCGCGGATTTCGGCCAAAGAAGGCGTCAACATTGACAAGGTGCTGGAATCGATCGTCAAGCAAGTTCCCCCGCCCAAGGGTAACCCGGAGGGGCAACTGCGGGCCTTGATCTTCGATTCGCATTACGATCCCTACAAGGGTGTGGTAGCCTATGTGAGGATTGTGGAGGGCAAAGTTCGCCCGACGGACTCGCTGCGTTTAATGGCGACCGGGGTAGATTTGAAACCGGTTGAGATTGGGTATTTTTCGCCCGGAATGCGCCCGGCGGAGTATCTCGAAGCGGGAGACGTGGGCTATATTGCCACCGGATTGAAGACGGTGCGCGAATGCCGGGTGGGGGACACCTTTACGTTGGTGGCCAATCCCGCTCCCGAACCGCTGCCGGGATACTTGCAGGCCAAGCCGATGGTCTTTGCCGGCATCTACCCGACCGAGGGCGAAGATTATCCGGCCTTGCGGGACGCACTGGAGAAATTGCAGCTCAACGACGCTTCGTTGAGCTTTGAGCCCGAAACATCACAAGCTCTGAATTTCGGTTTCCGCTGTGGGTTCTTGGGACTGTTCCACATGGAAATCATCCAGGAACGCCTGGAGCGTGAGTACGACCTGGATATCATCGTCACCGCGCCCTCGGTAGAGTACGAAGTGGTGATGAATAATACGAACGAAGTGGTTCTGATCGACTCGCCAGCCCAGCTTCCAGATGAAGGCTTGATTCTGGAAGTGCGCGAGCCGTGGATGCAACTGCAGATTTTCAGCCCCACCGATTACTTCGGCACCATCATGGACCTGGCCTCCAAGCGGCGGGCGGTGTTCCGTTCGCAAGAACATCCGGCCCCCAAGCGGGTGCAGTTGACCTTTGAGATTCCCTTGTCGGAGATGATCGTGGATTTCTTCGATGATTTGAAATCTCGCACGCGCGGTTACGCTTCGATGGATTATTTCTTCCTCGAATACCGCCCCAGCAACCTGGTGAAGCTGGAAGTGTTGGTGAACAACGACCCGGTGGATGCGCTGGCGGCTATTGTGCATCGCGACGACGCCTATCACAAAGGTCAGCGGCTGGTGACCAAACTCAAGGAAATTATTCCCCGGCAGATGTTCGACGTGCCCATCCAGGCCTCGGCGGCGGGGAGGATTATCTCGCGCGCCAACGTCAAAGCCATGCGCAAGGACGTGCTGGCCAAGTGTTACGGCGGCGACATCACCCGCAAGAAGAAGCTGTTGGAAAAGCAGAAGAAAGGAAAGCGGCGAATGAAAATGGTCGGCATGGTGGAAATCCCGCAAGAAGCCTTCTTCGCAGTGTTGCGCCTGGAGGAAGAATAAAATGATGCGCCAATGGCGGAACGTCCGGCGCTGGCTGCCGGGCGTCTTGATCAGCGTTGTGGCGCTGGTGCTGGTGTTCCGCCTGGCGACGTTTGAGGATTTGGCGGCGGCTTTCAAGCTGGCCAAACCGATCAATTTGATCGTGTCCTTCTTGATCCTGGTGGTTTCAGCTTTCAGCCGGGCCATGGCCTGGCGAGTGCTGTTGGGGGCCAAACCGCGCATCTGGCGCACCTACCTGATCATTCAGGAAGGTTACCTGTTGAACTACCTGTTTCCACTCAAGGCAGGAGAATTGGGCCGGGCGGTGTTCATGGGCCGAGAGTTGAACATCAGTCCTTTTCAGGTGCTGTCGAGCATTGTGATCGAGCGCGCCTTCGATGTGGCTGTGGCGGCTGCCCTGGTGTTGACGACCCTGCCGCTGGCCCTGGGCCTGGATTGGGCCGGCCCGGCGGCAGCTATTTCGATGGGGGTGGTGCTGTTGGGCTTGCTGGGGCTGTACCTGCTGGCTCGTTTCCGCGACCGGGTGCACGGATGGCTGGAGAAGGTTCCCGCCCGTTTTGATCGAATCAAAAACCTCATCCTTCCACGGCTGGATTCGCTGCTGGAAGGCCTGAGCGCGTTGACCTCGCCACGCCGCTTTTTGACAGCCCTGGGTTGGATTGCTTTTGCCTGGATTCAGTGGGTGGGGATGCACTACATCTTGCTCATCATGATCGAGCCCAAGGCGCCCTTCTGGTGGATGATGTTCATCGATGGTATCGCTGCCCTGGGGATGGCCGTGCCTTCGGCGCCGGGTGGACTGGGAATCTTGGAAGCCGCTGTGGTGGGGGCGTTGGGGGTGTTGGGCGTTTCGGCTTCGGTGGCGTTGGCCTTCGCGCTGCTCATGCGTTTCTTGCAGATCATCAGCGGGGCTATTTTTGGCTTGATCGGACTGGCTCAAGATGGCCGCATGTTGAGCGAGATCCACCTGACGGGTGAAGCGAAACCACAAATCTCGAAGGGAGATTGATATTCATGGCAGGACGATATCTGGTCACCGGGGGAGCCGGGTTTATTGGCTCGAATTATGTTCACCGCTTGCTGGCGCGTGGCGAGAAGGTTACGGTCTTCGACAATTTGTCGCGGGGGGGCTCGCGGAAGAACCTGGCCTGGCTGCGTGAAACATTTGGCGAGCAGGCCTTCCGGCTGGTTCAGGCGGATATTCGGGACGCTGAAGCCATTCGGCAGGCTGCGGCGGACGCCGATGTGATAGCGCATTTGGCGGGGCAGGTGGCTGTGACCACCTCGGTGGTGGACCCGCGCGAAGATTTTGAGATCAATGCGCTGGGCACGTTCAATGTATTGGAAGCGGCGCGCCTGTCGGGGCGCGCGCCGGTTTTCTTGTATGCTTCGACCAACAAAGTCTATGGTGGGATGGAGGATGTGCGCGTGGTGGAAGAAGCAACCCGCTACGCGTATGCCGATTATCCCTTTGGTATTCCTGAAGGCCACCCGCTAGATTTTCACTCGCCTTATGGCTGCTCGAAAGGCTGTGGAGATCAGTACGTGCGCGATTACGCCCGCATTTATGGTTTGCCCACGGTGGTGTTCCGGCAGAGCTGCATCTATGGCCCGCGCCAGTTTGGCATCGAAGATCAGGGCTGGGTGGCCTGGTTTGTCATCGCCACCTTGACCGGCAAGCCCATCACCGTTTACGGTGACGGCAAGCAAGTGCGGGACGTGCTGTACGTAGAAGACCTGCTCGATGCCTATGACGCGGCGGTGGCGCAGATCGAGCACAGCGCTGGGAAAGTGTTCAACGTGGGCGGTGGAGCCGAAAATATCCTGGCAATTTGGACTGAATTTGGCCCGCTGCTGGAAAAATTGGCTGGGAAGAAGCTGCCCACCGCGCGCGGCGACTGGCGCCCCGGCGACCAGCGCGTGTTCGTTGCGGATGTGCGCAAGGCCGAGGCCGAGCTGGGTTGGCGTCCGAAAGTCGGCGTGGAAGAGGGCATTCGCCGCCTGTACCAGTGGGTGCAAGAGAATCCGGGATTGTTCGAGGGGTAATCAATCAGGCTTATGCGAATTCTTGTCGTCCTCACCTACTACCGCCCACACATCAGCGGATTAACCATCTATGCCGAGCGGTTGGCGAAAGCCTGGGTTCGCCGCGGTCACCAGGTGACCGTGTTGACCTCGCAATACCAACCCGGTTTGCCTCGTGAAGAAGTGATGGAAGGGGTGCGTATTGTGCGCGCGCCGGTTGCTTTCCGGTTGAGTAAGGGCGTGATCATGCCTACTTTTGGCGCGCTTGCCAGCAAGCTGGTGTTGGAGCATGACGTGATCCAACTGCACCTGCCCCAGTTCGACGCGGCGGGGGTGGCCCTGCGCGGGCGGCTGCTGGGCAAGCCCACGGTCATCACCTATCACTGCGACCTGCGCATGCCGTCGGGGGTGGTGAGTTGGGCGGCCAACCAGGCTGTGCGGGTGATGAACAACCTGGCGGCGCTGTCGACGCACCGCATTGTGACCTATACCGAGGATTACGCCGTGAACTCGGCGTACCTCAAGCGCTACCTGCGCAAGCTGCACGTCATCCCGCCGCCCGTGGAACTGCCCGAGGTGAGTGAGGAGGATGTGCGGGCTTTCCGCGAGCAGCACAACCCTGATAGGCGCAGCCCGATCATTGGCATGATGGCGCGCTTTGCCACCGAAAAGGGTGTTGAAGTTCTTATGCGGGCCTTGCCTAAAATCCTGGAAGCTCACCCCAATGCGGTGGTATGGTTTGGCGGGCCGTATAAGAATATTCTGGGTGAGGAGCAATATTGGGCGCGGTTGGCTCCAGAACTGGAACGTTTGCAGCGCGCGGGAAGCTGGCGGTTCCTGGGGGCTTTGGACCCACGCCAGGCAGCGGCCTTTTTCGCCAACATTGACCTGCATGTGCTGCCCAGCTTGAATTCTACCGAGGCTTTTGGTTTGGTGCAGATCGAGTCCATGCTCAACGGGGCGCCTTGCGTGACCTCGAACTTGCCGGGAGTGCGTATTCCGGTTAAGCGGCACGAGATGGGCCGCATCTTTGAAATTGGCGACGTGGATGGACTGGCTGCCGCCGCGTTGGAGGTGCTTGCGGATCCCGAAAAATTCCGCCGCCCGGCTGAACCGATCGCGGAGCTGTACTCACCGGACTCCATTGCTGTTGAATATGAAAAATTGTTCGCCGAAATGCGCGGCGAGTTGCTGATCGAAGGGTAGGGGATGAAAGATTACTTGTGGTTAAACTTAAAGGATTTGCCTTACTTCCGCGGCGTGCTGCGAGCGGTGGAGGCGCGTTTTTATCAAGATTTTAATTTGCAGGGCCCGGTTTTGGATCTGGGCTGTGGGGATGGCGACTTTGCCATGATCACTTTCGACCAGCCCCTGGATGTGGGCGTGGATCCGTGGACGGGCCCGGTACGCAAGGCGGTGAAGCTGGATATCTATCGCATGGTGGTGCAAGGCTCTGGCGACCACCTGCCTTTTGATGAAGGCTATTTCAACAGCGCGGTGAGTAACTCGGTTCTGGAGCATATTCCCGATCTCGATTCGGTGCTGGTCGATCTGGCGCGCGTGCTGCGCCCGGGGGCGCTGTTCCTGTTTTGTGTGCCCAACCAGAACTTCTTGCCGAACTTGTCTATCTCCAGTTTCTTTGACCGAATCGGTCTGCGCGGATTGGGGAATGCATATCGGGCATTCTTCAACAAAATTTCACGTCATCATCACTGCGACGATGTGCCCACCTGGAAGGCGCGCCTGGAACGAACCGGCTTTCAATTGGAGCAAAGCTGGGATTATTTCTCTCCCAAAGCGCTGCATGTGCTGGAATGGGGGCACTACCTGGGGCTGCCTTCTCTGGTAGCCCACGGCCTATTCCGAAAATGGATTTTGGCCCCCACGCGATGGAACCTGGCGCTGACCCGCAAACTGGTTGAATGGGTATATACTTCTGAGCCAAAGCATCCCAAAGGATCGTACACATTCTATGTTGCCCGTCGCGCGGGAAAGCCCCGCTAGGCGGGGAGGTCCTGCTTCACGGGATATTGACTTCCTTTGATTGGCAATTTTCGACAGCCTGATTTTCAGCGAGAGACTGTATGGAAGAACCAAGTGTCCTGGATTACGTCAAAGCAAAGCTAAACCCCTTCCGGAAACAAAAGATCGCCATTCCGGCGACCCCGCCCGAAGAAGAGCCAGAAGCGGAGCGGATCGAGATTGCCATGCCGGACGTTGCCGGTGAGCAAGAGGTGATGGTTGCGGCCCCGGTTGAGAAAACCCCGGCTCGACCCTGGCCCTGGCGCACCGCGACCGCCTTGATCGTGGCCTTGATGGCGCAAGCGCTGCTCGAGCCATCCACACGCCAGGTGGAAATTGCCCTGGTGTTGTACCTGCTGGCCGGCGGGCTGGCGGTGTGGGCTTTTTGGCAGGGCGAGTGGAAACTGGCCTATCGCCCCGAAGAGGCCCAGGACCCCATGCGTTTGCCAGCCATGAGCCCTTCGCGGATTTGGACGATGGCTGGTTCGGTGATTCTGCTTTTGTTGGGTTTTGCTTTTTTCAGAGATAACCACTTCACGCTCTTGAATGTGACCTTGTGGCTGGGGTCTTTGGCGCTGGGAATTGCCAGCTTGTGGGTGGGCGAGAAGCGCCAACCCCGTGAGCGGAGCAACCCTCCCGGCGAATTCCGGGTGAGTTTGTGGGCGCTGCTGGTGATCGGGGTGCTGGCTTTTTCGGCGTTGTATCGTTTCGTGGATTTGCGGGGCATTCCAGGCGAACCGTTCAGTGACCATGCTGAGAAGCTGTTGGATGTGGGCGACGTGCTCAGCGGGCAGCGGCCGGTTTTCTTTGTTCGCAACACCGGGCGCGAAGCTTTCCAGATGTACCTGACGGCTTTCATCGCGACCATTTTTGGTACGGGTTTGAGCTTCATGAGCTTAAAGATCGGTACCGCTTTGTGTGGGTTCTTCACCTTGCCGTTCATCTATCTGACGGGCAAGGAGATGGGGAACCGCTGGGTGGGGTTGTTTGCCATGCTTCTGGCGGGAGTGGCCTACTGGCCGAATGTGATTTCGCGGATTGGGCTGCGCTTCCCTATATACCCCCTGTTCGCGGCGCCGATGTTGTTTTTCTTGCTGCGCGGTTTGCGCACTCACAAGATGCGCGACTTCATTTTCTCGGGTATCTGTTTGGGAATTGGCTTACATGGGTACAGCCCGGCTCGTTTCCTTCCTTTCGTAGTGTTGGCGGCCATTGCTATCTATTTTCTTCATAAACAATCTAGAGGCAACCGGATGCAGACCCTGATGGGTCTGTACGCGCTGGCCTTCATCTCTTTAATTCTTTTCCTGCCGCTGCTGCGCTATTGGTTTGACACCCCTGACTGGTTCTCGTATCGCATGCTAACCCGCTTGACGGACTCCGAGCGAGCCATCCTGGCTCCGTTGTGGGAGGTATTCTTCTCCAATTTATGGAAAGCCTGGACCATGTTCTGGTGGGATAATGGCAGTATTTGGGTGCATTCCATCCCTGGACGGCCTGCTCTGGATGCGGTGACCGGGGGGCTGTATTTCTTGGGAACGGTGTTGGTAACCGCGCGGTATATTCGCCGTCGACACTGGCAGGACCTGTTCCTGCTGGCCTCGGTGCCGCTGCTGATGATGCCCTCGATCTTATCGCTGGCTTTTCCCGAAGAGAATCCTTCGCTCAACCGCACCGGGGCGGCGATTGTGCCGGTGTTTATTATTGCGGCCATTGCGTTGGAAGGCTTCTTACGGGCCATCAATGACCGCTTCAAGCTCACCCGCTTGCGCAGTTGGCCTACATTTATCATTGGCGTGTACCTGATGCTGCTGGTGTCCACCCAAAACTACACATTGGTATTTGACACCTTTAAGGCGCAATTCCTGAGCGGCGCATGGAACACTTCGCAGATTGGCAAGGTAGTATATGGGTTCGCGACCTCGGTGGGCAGTTACGACACTGCGTATGTCATTCCGTATCCGCATTGGGTGGATACCCGACTGGTGGGAATCCAGGCGGGTTTTGCGCCGCATGATTATGCCCTGCCCCTTGAGCAGGTACAACTCACGACCGCTGACCCGCGCGCAAAGATGTTTATCTTCCGCCCGGATGATGTGAATGCGTATAGCGAACTATTGCGAGTCTTCCCGCAAGGGACCATGAGGCGTTACGACTCAGGGTATGACGGCAAAGACTTTATGATCTACTTCGTTCCAGCCAGCCAGTAGAGGATAGAAAAATATGGGTGATATCAACCAAGAACCACTCTCGGAACAACCCGTGGATGAGTCTCCGGTCCAGCGGCCCGCCGATTCGGCCTCGGAGACTCCCGCGCTCCGGCGGAAACCCGGGTCACTCTCTCTGGCTTGGGATATCTTGCTGATCGGGGTTCTCATTTTAGGCGCGTATTTCCGCTTTGTGGGTATCGACTGGGACGAAAACCAGCACTTGCATCCCGATGAACGCTTCATGACCATGGTGTCCAGCGGGATCACTTCCGAGGGAAATGAAGGACGCTACTTCAATACCGACCTATCCACGCTGAACCCCAATAACCGTGGGTATGGATTCTATGTGTACGGGACGCTGCCCTTGTTCATGGTGCGCATCACTGCCGAGCTGCTGGAGCAGACCGGCTATGGCGAGATTTACCTGGTGGGGAGGCAGCTTTCGGGGTTCATGGACCTGCTGACCATTTTGTTGGTCTATTTCATTGCCAACCGCCTTTACCATAAGCCGCGCCTGTCGTTGCTGGCCGCCAGCTTCACGGCCTTTGCCGTGCTGCAAATTCAGTTGTCGCATTATTGGACCACGGACACTTTCAGCAATACCTTTGCCATCCTGGCAATTTACTTCGCTGTGCGAATTCTGCCCGAAGATGGGAAGCCCGCTGGACCCACAAGTAAACCAGGCGCGGATTGGTTCGAGGGCTTATGGAGCCATTGGGGCACGTTGGTTCCTTATGCCCTGTTTGGCATTGCGTTGGGGTGGGCCGTGGCGAGTAAGGTCAATGCCGCGCCGTTGGCGCTGATTCTGCCAGCGGCGGCGCTGATCAGTTATCTCAAGCTGGACGCGAAGCAGCGCGAACTTCTGGCGGCCACCTACATCCGCAACCTGGTGCTGGCGGGCATCCTTTTCCTGCTCACCTTCCGTATTTTCCAACCTTACGCTTTCACCGGGCCGACCTTCTTCCATGTTCTGCCGAACCCGAAATGGATCGAGACGATGAAATCTCTGGCTGCGCAGAGCAGCGGCGATGTGGACTTCCCGCCTGCCTTGCAGTGGGCGCGGCGGCCCATCTGGTTCTCGGGGCAGAACATGGTGGTGTGGGGCCTGGGGCTGCCGTTAGGCCTTTTGAGCATCGCGGGCTTCTTGTGGATGGGGCGGAGGGTGTTCATCAAGGGCGAATGGCATAAGCACTCCTTGCTGTGGGGCTGGACGGGACTGTATTTCATCTGGCAGTCCACCAACCTGTCGCGCACCATGCGTTACCAGTTGTTGATCTACCCCACTCTGGCGATTATCGCCGCCTGGGCAGTATTCACCTTATGGGAAAAGGGCAAGCAGCGGGGATCGATTTGGTTGAAGACGGCGGCGGCGCTCACGGGTACGCTGGTGCTGCTGGGGACCTTTGCCTATGCCTATGCCTTTACGCGAATTTATACGCGTCCAATGACGCGCGTAGAGGCCAGCCGTTGGATTTTTGAGAATATTCCTGGCCCGCTGACCCTGGCTTTTGAAACGGAGGATGGTGCTCATAACCAGCCACTGGGGTATCAGATCGGTAGTGAATTGAGATCGGAAGACCCTTTCTTGATCGCCTTCACCGCGAAAGAGACCGGCTTGCTGACGAAATTGACCTTCGACCACATTCGGGATCGGGTACGATACGATCAGATGAAGGTGATGATCGTGACCCTGCGGGATGGGGCCGACCCGGAGACAGTGTTGGCGTCAGCGGTCATTGAGGACACCTTTGCCGAAGACGGCAGCGACCGCGGACGCAGTTTCGATTTCGTCTTGCAACCACAGGTGGAACTGCAAGCCGGAAAAACCTACTACTTCTCTTATGAAATCAACACCACCGGACAAATTTTGGAGTTGATTGGCCAGATGCGCATGTCCGTTGCCACGCCGGATGGGGTGCGGAAGCAAGCGCTGCCTGACCCGATGAAGACCTTGACGGTGAATGACAGCTTTGAGCAAATCTTTTCGGCGAATTTCTCGGGCGAGCTGAAGGCCGTTAATGTTCGCCGAATTGTGGATTGGGAGAATTTGCCCGACCAAAAAACCTTACGCCTGTCTATTTTGGGCATGGATCAGAATGTGGTGGGGCCTTTGGCGGTTGCCGAGGTGACCAGCTCATTCCAGGCAGTCAATGATATCAAAGGGGAGATGGTTCGCTTCGCGTTCGATTCGCCACCGGTGCTGAACGCCGAAGAGATGTATGTGTTACGCATCGAGGTTGTGAACGGCCCAGGTCGATTGGCGATTTATGGAAATGTACCGGTGAATGAGAGTTCCTGGGATGATGTGCTTCCGATCAGCCTGGGCGGCTACAATCCTTACGATTATTACTCAGGAATCTATCGGAGCGATCTCAACTTTGAGATGTATTGGGATGACAACGAGGATAAGCTGGATCGGTTCTTGAACAATCTGGACAATGGAGATTACATCTTCATCAGTTCGAACCGCCAGTGGGGCACCACCACGCGCGTGCCCGAGCGTTATCCGCTGACCACGCAGTTCTATCGCAGCCTGCTTGGCTGCCCGGAAGATGAAAATATTCTCTACTGCTACCGGGTGGCGGAGCCGGGGATGTATCAGGGCGAATTGGGTTTTGAACTGATCAATGTGTTCCAGTCGGATCCGAATTTGGGCGGCCTGCGTTTCAATACGCAATTTGCCGAAGAGGCTTTCACGGTTTATGATCATCCCAAGGTGTTGATCTTCCAGAAGGCAGCGGATTACGACTCGGCGAAGACGCGGGAAATTTTGGAGAGCGTGGACCTGTCTCAGGTGGTGCGAGTCATTCCAGGAAAGGCCAAATCTTTCCCGGCCAATCTGCTGCTGCCTACAGACCGGTTGGCTGAACAGCAGGCGGGGGGCACCTGGGCGGAGTTGTTTGACCGGGATGGGCTGCTGAACAAATACCCCCTGGTCGGGTTGGTGGTGTGGTATTTGGTCATCACTTTGCTGGGTTGGATGAATTACCCGCTGGTGCGGTTGGCGCTGCGCGGTCTGCCCGATAAGGGCTTTCCGCTGACGAAGATGGCGGGAATGATGCTGTTGGCCTGGATGGTGTGGGTGGCCGGTTCGGCGCGGATTCCGTTTGTGCCGCTAACCATCAGCGCGGCGGCCTTGCTGCTGCTGGCGGTCAACGCGGCGCTGGCCTGGGTTCAACGCACCGAACTCCGCCAGGAACTGCGTGAGCGCAGCCGCTATTTCTTGTGGATCGAATTGATTGGCCTGATTCTGTTCGTGATCTTCTTGCTGGTGCGTTTGGGAAACCCCGATTTGTGGCATCCTTATAAGGGCGGCGAGAAACCCATGGATTTCTCGTATTTCAATGCCGTCTTGAAGAGCACGACTTTCCCACCCTATGACCCCTGGTTTGCGGGCGGGTACTTGAATTACTATTACTATGGTTTTGTGGTCGCGGGTGTGCCCGTGAAGTGGCTGGGAATTGTCCCGGCGGTAGCTTACAACCTGATCCTGCCGACTTTCTTCTCACTGGTGGGCCTGGGCGCGTACAGCGTGGCCTGGAACCTGATCCGCGCGGGAAGGAAGCCCGCCGCGGAAGGCGAAGCCGAATCTGCCGCGCCTCATTGGATGGCCTGGATGGGTTCGATATTGCTGGCTGTTTTGGGTAACCTGGGCTCGCTGCGCATGATTTGGCATGGCATCATGCGCCTGGCAGCTCCAGGCGGGACCGTGGCTGACTCGAATATTTTCCAAAAGCTGGGCTGGACGGTGGCGGGCGTTGGCCAATTGTTCAAGGGAGCCGGTTTGCCCTACGGCGCGGGAAACTGGTATTGGGATCCCAGCCGGGTGTATCCGGGTAGCGCCATCACCGAGTTCCCGGCCTTCACTTTCCTCTATGCCGACCCGCATGCGCACTTGTTTGCCCTGCCGGTAACCATCCTGGCGCTGGCCTGGGCGCTGTCGATAACTTTGAAAGGCTGGGAGTGGGGGCTGGAGCATGGACGCGGCAAAGCGCTGCACTTCATTGTGACGTTCCTGCTGGGTGGGCTGGTGATTGGCGCGCTGAAGCCGATGAACACCTGGGACTTGCCCACTTATTTGGCTCTGGGCGGGGTGGCGACCTTGTTTGCCGCCATTCGCGGAGCGGTGGCGAAGCAAGAAAGTTGGGTCAAGGGGCTGGCGTGGGGCGCTCTGAGCGCGCTCCTGTTGGTAGGGCTGGCGCTATTGATGTACGAACCCTTCTCGGCCTGGTTTGGGCAGGGCTATGATAAGGTTAAGTTCTGGCACGATGAACCCTCGCCGTTCTGGTCCTATATTACCCATTGGGGTGTGTTCCTGTTCTTTATCGCCTCGTGGATGTTGTGGGAAACGCGGGAATGGATGGCGACCACGCCCGTTTCATCGCTCAATAAGCTGATGAAATTCCGCGAGCTGATTCTGTTCTTGCTGGGTGTACTCGTGTTGGCTTTGGTTGGGCTGGCTTACCTCAAGGTTCAAATTGGCTGGATGGCGCTGCCGTTGATGGCCTGGGCGGGGACGCTGCTGCTGCGGCCCAAGATGCCCGCGGCCAAACGCGCCGTGCTGTTCCTGGTGGGCACGGCAATGGCGCTGAGCCTGTTCGTGGAGTTGTTCCACCTGGAAGGCGACCTGGGGCGCATGAACACGGTCTTCAAGCTGTATATGCAGGCCTGGACCTTGCTGTCGCTTTCGGCGGCGGCGGCGCTGGCCTGGGTGCTGCCCGCGGTTCAGAAAGAGTGGCCCGTGGCGCGGCGGGGGGTGTGGCAGACGCTGGCGGTGGGGCTGATCTTCAGCGCGGCGCTGTTCCCCTTGTTGGGCGGGGCAGACAAAATCAAGGACCGCTACAGCGATGCCGCGCCGCACACGCTGGATGGCATGGCTTATATGCCTTACGCGACCTATGGTGAAAACGGCACGGATATGAGCCTGGCAGAAGATTATGTGGCGATCCAGTGGATGCAAGAAAACGTGCCTGGTTCACCGGTGATCGTGGAAGGTCACGTCACCGAATACCGCTGGGGTTCGCGCTACACCATTTACACCGGGCTTCCGGGCGTGGTGGGTTGGAACTGGCATCAACGCCAACAGCGTGCCCTAACGCCCTCGGAATGGGTGTTTGGTCGGGTGGAACAGATTGGCAACTTCTATAACAGTATAGAGCGCAGCCTGACGACGGATTTTCTGGCCCGCTACGATGTGAAATACATTGTGGTTGGGGTGATGGAGCACGCCATTTATACCCCAGAAGGGTTGGCGAAATTTGAGGCCTGGGACGGCGATCTGTGGGATGAGGTGTTCCGCACCGGCCAAACTGTCATTTACCAGGTAAGGTAACGCGATGATTGCAGTGATCTGGTATCTGTGGATTGTGGCGGCAGGGCTGGCGGTGTTTCCTCTGGCGTGGAGCTTGTTGCGGTTCCTGCCTGACCGCGGCTGGACCTTGAGCAAGGCTTTGGGGCTGCTGCTGTGGGGTTATCTTTTGTGGATCGGCAGCTCTTTGGGTATTTTGCAAAACAATGCCGGGGGTTGGTTGGCGAGCCTGCTGGCGCTGATCGGATTGTCGGCGTTCAGTATGCGTAAGGGCCGCTGGGCGGAGCTGCGCGAGTGGCTGGCGGGACGGCAAGCACAGGTGCTGGTGGCGGAGGTGCTTTTCGCGCTGTTGTTCGCGGCCTGGGTCGTGGTGCGCTCGGCGAACCCCGACCTTACCTCTACCGAGAAGCCCATGGAGCTTGCCTTTATCAACGCGATTATGCGCTCTCCAGGCTTTCCGCCCCACGACCCTTGGCTTTCCGGATACGCGATTTCCTATTATTACTTTGGTTATGTGATGGTGGCTATGTTGAGCGGCCTGGCAGGCGCTTCTGGTCCCGTTGGCTTCAGCCTGGGCATTGCCACGATTTTCGGGTTGGGAGGGTTGAGCGCTTACGGCGTGGTCTATAACCTTTTGGCCACGCGTCCAAAATTGAAACAGGCGCACCTGTTTGCCTTGCTTGGACCGTTGTTCTTGTTATTGGTGGGTAATTTTGTGGCCCCGTTGGATCTGCTGCACTCGCGGGGGGTGTTCTGGCGCACCCTGCCCGATGGAACCGTAGATTCGTCTTTCTGGTCCTGGTTGAATATTGAGGAGTTGAATGCTCCCCCTCCGTTACCGTATAACTGGACACTGGAACGCAACTGGTGGTGGTGGCGCGCTTCGCGGGTGCTAGGCGACTACGATGCCAGTGTGGGCTGGCAGGTTGTGACCATGCCCGGCACGGTCAAGAGTGGGTGGCGCGAAGTGATCGACGAGTTTCCGGCGTTCTCATTTGCGCTCGGAGACCTGCACCCGCATGTGCTCTCCATTCCTTTTGTCCTCCTGGCCATTGGATTAGCCTTTCACCTATACAGGCGCGGCCAGGTCGAGGACTTCCAATCGTTGAGCTTGATTTCGTGGCCAAAACAGGCCGAATTCTGGCTGTTGGCGCTGTGCCTGGGTGGATTGGCTTTTATTAATACCTGGGATTTTCCAATTTATGTGGCCTTAACCGCCGCGGCGTACGCATTGGCTCGTTTACAAAAAGAAGGTTGGGGGCGTGCTCCGCTGTTGCATGCGATTGGTTTGGCGGTTGAACTTGGCGTGGCCGGCGTTGTCCTGTATTTGCCCTTTTACCTGGGTTTTGCCTCGCAGGCCGGCGGGATCCTACCTAGCCTGAGTTTTTACACCCGGGGCGTGCATTGGTGGGTGATGTTTGGCGTGCTGCTCATCCCGATCCTTTTTTGGCTGGTGGGGCGGTGGGAGGCGGCAGGCAGCCGCAAGGCTCTAACCGTTGGGCTGGCGGCAGCAGGGATCCTAATCGGCGGGCTGTGGTTGCTTTCGTATGCCTGGGGCGGGTTGATGCTGGCCTCGCCGGAGAAGGCCAGTACGTTAATGTCGATTCAATCTTCCAGCGATGTGGGCAGCATTTTCCTCACCTCCTTCTTGCGGCGGCTGGCGCAACCGGGCACGTGGTTGAGTCTGTTGGGCTTGTTGGCGCTGGTGGGTGGGCTGTTGTGGTGTTTGGGGTTGAAAACGGAAGAAGTTCCTTCCCGAAAACTGGAGAGCGCCGACGGATTTGTGCTGCTGCTGGTCTTGTTGGGGGCGGGCTTGACCTTGTTCCCCGAGTTCTTTTATTTACGAGACCAGTTTGGCTGGCGCATGAACACCATATTCAAGTTTTACTACCAGGCCTGGATCCTTTGGGCCGTGGCGGCGGCGTTTGCTTCCGTTTGGTTGTTTGAAGGGGTGGTGGATCGAAAGCGGGCGGTGATGGGGCTGGCCTGGATGGTGGTAGTGGCCTGCGGCATGTTGTATCCGGCGATGGCCTACTATAAGCGGGCCAACGAATTCGATCCTCAATATCCAGCGCCTGGGGGCATGACTACGCTTTGGACGCTCGATTATTCAGATATTTTTGCGTTGTATTATCCTGATGAAATCGCGGGAATTAATTGGCTGAAGAATGCGCCTTACGGAGTGGTGGCCGAGGCGGTTGGTGGGGGCTATTCGGAATTTTCGCGCGTATCTATGTATAGCGGCTTGCCGACTGTGCTGGGTTGGCCGGGGCATGAAGGCCAATGGCGCGGTGGATACACCGAGGTGGGCAGCCGCGAAGATGAAATCCGGCGTTTGTATTCGACTAATTTGTGGGGAGAGGCCGAAGAGACCTTGTTGCGGTACAATATCCGGTATGTATATGTGGGCCGCCTGGAGCAGTCCGCGTATACCGTTCAAGAAGAAAAATTCCGTCAAAACATGAGCCTGGTTTACGAGAACAACAGCGTGCGAATTTATGAGACTGTGCAGCCGTAAATCCTAGAAAGCATTGGACGAGGAAAACGACCAAGGATGAAATCTCGATTCGTGACCACTGAAAAAGGACTGTACGCGCTGGCTTTCGGGCTGGCTTTGGCGATGCGCTTTTTGGCTTTGGGGCAGACGCCGCTTTCTGACGCCGAGGCTGGCCTGGCGTTGCAGGCTTCCCATGTCTTGGGCGACGCGGCGACCGATCTGGGCTCACAGTCGGCATACGTCATGTTGACGGGTATATTGATGTTCCTTTCGGACGCCACCGATTGGGTGGCTCGCTTCTGGCCTGCAATCGCCGGGAGCCTTTTGGTCCTGGTTCCGGCGTTGTTTCGTAAGAAGTTGGGCAGCAATGCGGCGCTGGTATTGGCTTTCTGCCTGGCCCTGGACCCCGGCCTGACGGCCACCTCGCGAGAGGCGGGCAGCACCATGATCGCCACCACTGCGTTGTTGGCCGTGTTGGGCTTTACGCTGGCGCGCCGCCCGGTATGGGCCGGCATCGCCGCCGGCTTTGCCTTGCTGAGCGGCCCCGCGCTTTGGCCTGGCCTGATCAGTGTGGGTGTTGGGGCGTGGTTGATCACCAGGCAGGCGGTGGACGAGGAGGCAGAAGCGGGGAGGTTTGATTGGCGCACCGCACTGATTGCCGCCGCCGCGGTGTTCTTCCTGGTAGGCAGCCTGGTGTTCTTGAAGCCCGGTGGATTGGGCGCGGCATTGGGGGGGCTGCCTGAATACCTGAGCGGATGGGGGCGGCCGTCGGCGGGCGTGGCCATTGGGGTGGTGCTGACGGCGCTGCCGGTGTATGAAGCGGCGGCCTTGTTCCTGGCCTTGCTGGGTTTGGGCCGGGCCATTTTCCGCAAGGACTCGCTGGACCTTCGCCTGGCTGCCTGGGCGGGAATTGCCTTACTGCTGGTGGTAGCTTACCCAGGCAGGCAAATTGTGGATTTGACCTGGGTGCTGCTGCCGCTGCTGGCTTTGGCGGCTCGCCAGTTGGCGCGCATGTTGGACGCGCCGCGCGAAGACCGCACTGCCATGATTGGACAAGCTTTGCTCACGGCGGTGATGGTGTTCTTCGCCTGGTCGTCGGTGTTGGATCTGTCTAACCTGGTTGATCAGGTGGGGGCGACCGCTCCGGCGCTGGAATGGGGACGGTTTGCCGCCTCTCTGGTGTTGTTGGGGATCGCTACTTTTCTGGTGGGGTGGGGCTGGTCGGTGGAAGCAGCCCGCGATGGGTTGCAATGGGGCATTGCCCTGGTGGTTGGACTTTTTAGCCTGGCTGCCCTGTTCAATGGCATGGGGGTGTCCCGCCGGGCCGAGATGGAATTGTGGCGCAGCGGTCCGCCTTTCACGCAGGAAGCGTTGCTTCAAACCACTTTGCGCAACTTCTCCGAGTGGCAGCCCTCGTTGAATACGCAAATCGATATCGCGGTGGTTGGATTGGATGGACCGGCTTTGCGCTGGGCCCTGCGCGAGTTTGACCATGTTTCTTATGTAAGCGATTTGCCGGTGAACGCGCAGCCAGCAGTGATGATTACACCCAACGATGTGGTTTTGGAACAGGCTGCGCCATATCGGGGGCAGGATTTTGAGATCTGGCGAAAGCCCTTCTGGGATTTGTTCCTGGGGCGAGACTGGCTGAACTGGTCTGTTTATCGCACAGGGATGACGGATTATGAGCAGATGATTGTGTGGGTGCGCACCGACTTGTTCCCCGGCGGGGACGCAAGCGCGGCCGACTTGCAATAGGGAGAGATCATGACACGAGCGAACATCATCGCGATCGACGGACCGGCGGCGTCGGGTAAGTCCACTGTGGCGGAGCGGCTGGCTAAAGAGCTGGGCTATTTATATTTTGATACGGGGATAATGTATCGCGCGGTGACGCTGGCGGCTCTGGAGCACCTCCAGGGGGTGGACGACGAGGCGCGGGTGTCCCAACTGGCCGAAGTCGTGCAAATTGACGTCCACCCGGCCAGCGCGCAGGATGGACGATCTTGTGATGTGCTTCTGGACGGGCAAGATGTTACCTGGCGGATTCGTTCGGGGCACGTGGAAGCCAACGTGTCGCAAGTTTCGGCTTACCCCGGTGTGCGGCGGGCGATGACCTTGCAACAACGCCGGATTGGTAAACGGGGAAGCGTGGTGATGGTGGGGCGGGATATTGGCACGGTGGTGCTGCCCGAAGCGGACCTCAAGGTTTACCTGGACGCCTCGGTGGAAGAGCGCGCCCGGCGGCGTACCGTTGAAAACCAGCAGCGAGGGCGAGAAGGCAGCTATGAAGAAATCCTGGAAGCCATGAAACGACGGGATGCGATCGACTCATCTCGGGCGGTGGCGCCCCTCAAACCCGCTGATGACGCCATCATATTGAATACAGATGGGTTGAGTATCGAAGAGGTGGTCCACCGCCTCAGACAGTTGGCGGAATAGGTGGATTGCCGGCGCTAGGGAGGGGAGATGCAGGCACTCAAGATTTGCTTGATGGGATTTGCCGAAGAAGAACAGGACGGGTTGCGGGCGCTGTTGGAGCAGGCTTGCCCGATGCCTGTCGTTCACTTTACCTCCCCAATCACTGCGACTCATTGGTCTCTGGTTACGGATTGTGACTTGATTTTGGCTAGACATCAGGCCGGGGCAGATTGGGTCCCGCAATTCCTGACGGCACGCAAGCTGCACCACGTGTATGAGCCGGTGGTGGTGTTGACGGAGGTCTTTTCGGCGGAGTTGGTGCTGCGTTTGTCCAATTTGGGAGCCGACCGGGTGATCCCGCTGACAGAGGTGTGGGCATTGCTGCCTGAATGCCTCGAGGCGTTCTTCCCCGAAATCTGTGTTGATGCGCCCAAACGCCTGGGTGATTCGCGCGCGGGGTATGTTTTGGATGGACTGAGCGGCCTTCCGCGATTCTTGCGCACCGAGAAAAACAGCCTGGCCTTCACCGAGCGCTTGCTAGACACCCTGGATGCGATGGTTCTGGTGCTGACTCCAGAGGGCGAGATCGTCTTCATGAATCGGAAAACCGAGGAAGCCAGCGGCTATTCGTTGGCTGAAGTGGCCGGAAGAACCGTTGCCGAAATTTTCCTGGTGCCTGAAGAAGTGGATGAGGTGATGCAGGTGCTGGGCGCATTAAGGAACAAGAACTTTCCAAACCGGCATCAGAATTCATGGCTCACGCGAGAAGGAAAACTCTTGCGCATTGAGTGGTCTAACACTGCCCTAACCGACGACAGTGGAGAAGTAGGCTATATCATCGCGATGGGGTTAGACATTACGGATGCGCACCAGCAGGCTCAGGAACTTGGAGCATTGGAACGACGTTTTTCTCGGGTCTTCAACACCACGATGATTGGCATTGCCATTCTCGCGTGCCCCGAAGGAAAGATTATTCAGGCGAATGACGGGTTGGCCAGAATCGTGGGGATGGACCCGCTGGACATGACCGGGAAGAATTTGGTGGAATCCGCGCTCTTTGCCAGCGAGGAAGCTGTGAAGGATGCTTTTGGGCGGTTGACTCAGCAATCGGGCCCTTTTTTTCTTGAAACGCCTATCTTGACCCAAGACCATCGTGTTCGGCATGTGAAGTTTTCGCTAGATTTTTTTGACCTGGCGGGACAGTCTGGTTACTTGTTACTTGTGCAGGACATTACCGAACAGGCCCAGGCTGAAGAACGTTATGCCCAGTTGAACGCGGAATTGGAAGCGCGCGTGCTGGGGGCGGTGGCGGAGCAAGATGCCATCAACCGTGAATTGCGCAATGAGATCAGCTTCCGCGAAGCGATCCAGAGTTCATCGCAGCGCCTGACCGAAATTATTTGGGAAACGCCGGACATCGTGGCAATGGCGGATGTTGGCGGCAAGATGCGCTATCTCAACAAGGCCGGGCGCAGGATTGTGGGGTTGGACGACGCTGAAAGCGTTGCGCATTTATCTGTCTACCAGTTCTATCCCTCGGATCATCAGCAACACATCCGCTCGGAGGTCATGCCCTATGTCTTGCAGCATGATGTCTGGCAAGGCGAGGCCGCTTTGGTGTTTGAGGACGGGCGGTCTATTCCGATCTCACAGGTGATTTTGTGTCATCGGGACGAACGCGGCCAGGTGCAGTTCTTTTCATCAATCGCGCGAGACATTTCCAAGCAGAAGGAGTATGAAGAGCGATTACAGGCGTCTTATAACCGGGAAAAGCGCCTGGGCGAGATGCGCAACAACCTGTTTTCAATGACTTCTCACCAGTTTCGCACGCCCTTGAGCACCATTTTATCGTCCGCCGAGCTGTTAGAGCATTACGGCCAAAACTGGGAACCGCAGAAGCGTGTGACGCATCTCAAGCGGATTCAGGAAGCGGTGCGGCGGATGGAGGTTTTGTTGGGGGGCATCTTGCAACTGAGCCAAATGGAAAGCCAGCATGAAACGCAGCACGCGGAAATTGAACTGGTTTCCTTCTGTAAGCGGGCCCTGGATGATTTCAATTTGAACATCAAAGGAAGCCATCCGATTCACTTTGTCTCTGCTCGCCGTGAGATGATCATCCGAACGGATGAGGAGCTGCTGCGCAGGGTTTTGGATAATTTGCTTTCCAATGCTATCAAATATTCCGCGCCAGGAAAGCGCGTGGATCTGACGGTGGAGGTGGAGGGGGCGTGGGTGAAGCTGCGTGTATCCGATCAGGGCATTGGCATTCCGCCCGAGGATTTGACCAAGTTGTTCGATCCTTTCTTCCGGGGTAAAAATGTTGCGGATATTCCAGGGAACGGTTTGGGCTTGATGATTGTCAAGAAATCGCTAGAATTAATGCAAGGCACCATTGAGGTGTCCAGCCATGTAGGGGCAGGGACATCCGTATTGGTGCGATTCCCGGTGCAAGAAGGTCACCTTGGCGGATAAAATTCTAGTGATAGAAGACGAAGAGTCGGTTCGTTTGAACCTGGTCGAGCTTCTGGAGGCGGAAGGGTACCCCTGCGTGGTGGCGCGGGATGGCGAGGAAGGCGTACGCGCTGCCTGGAGCGAGCTGCCCGATTTGATCATCTGCGATGTGTTGATGCCCCAGATGGATGGGTTTAGCGTTTTGGCGCGCCTGAGCCAGGACCCAGCGACGGCTTTGATCCCGTTCATCTTCTTGACCGCGCTCGGTGAGCGTAAAGACCAGCGCGCCGGGATGGAATTGGGGGCGGATGATTATGTGACCAAACCGTTCACCCGCGCTGAAATTCTCCATGCCGTTGAAAAGCGCCTGGGCAAACGCAGCGACGCCATTCAGCAGATGCGGCGGTTGTTGACAAGTATGCAGTCACGGGTGACCACGCGCATCCCCGAGGATTTTCTGACCCCGCTGAGCTTGATCCTGGGCGCAGCCGAAACGTTGGAGTCGAATCCGGCGGTGCGGGGCGACCCGGAGCAGGTGAGGGGCACGGCGGAAAGCATTGCCAGGGCGGCAAGGCGGCTGATCGAGTCATTGGAAAACTACTTGCAGATCACCGATCTCGATTTGCTATCGGAGGATCCCCAGCGAACCAAGGAGCTTTTGCGCCAGCAGGTGGAGCATGCCGCGTGGGAGATTGAAGCGATTTGCAAAATCACAGCGCGCAAGTATGGCCGGGAGAGCGACCTTGTGGCGCAGGTGGAAGAAGCCAGTTTGCAAATAGATCGGGAGCACTTGGGGAAATTGCTGGAAGTGTTGTTGGATAATGCTTTCCAGTATTCCATGACAGGCTCGCCTGTGCGTGTTATAGGACGCGTAGCGCGGGGACAGGTGTATCATTTGCAGATTGTGGACAAAGGCCGGGGTATGTACCCGGAGCAGGTAGCGACTCTGGTGAATCAAGGTGAATTCGACCGGCTGCGTTTTGTAGAAACGCATACAGGTTTGGGTTGGATGTTGGCGCAACGGGTCGTTGATCTTTATGGGGGAAAATTGGATTTACAAAGCCAGGTGGACCAGGGAACGACGGTCGATTTGGAGCTGAATATCAAAGGGAGCTAGCGTATGTGCGATACTTTCGTCGTCATGGGCTCGAGAACAGCGGATGGATCGGTCATTTTTGGCAAGAATTCGGACCGGGAACCAAACGAGGCGCAGGCTTTGGAGGTCTACCCCGCGGCAGACCATGCGGCGGGAAGCCGGCTGAAGTGCACGTACATCGAGATTCCGCAGGTGGCGCGCACGCACGCGGTGCTGCTCTCGCGCCCCTTCTGGATGTGGGGCGCGGAGATGGGCGCCAACGAACACGGCGTGGTCATTGGCAACGAGGCTGTGTTTACGCGGGTTCCTTATGCCAGGGAAGGGGGCCTGACCGGGATGGACTTGCTGCGCCTGGGCCTGGAACGCGGCGCGACCGCCAGGGAGGCCCTCCAGGTGGTCACCGCGATGCTGGAAGAGTATGGGCAGGGGGGGAACTGCGGCCTGACTCACGGCTTCTACTATCACAACAGTTTTCTGATCGCGGATCTGGGCGAAGCCTGGGTTTTGGAGACGGCGGGGCGACATTGGGCCGCCAGGCGCGTGGAGGGGTTTTATTCCATCTCCAATCGCCTGACGATTGGTGGAGAGTTTGATCTGTCCTCGGATCATTTGGTGAGCTATGCTGTGGAAAAGAAGTGGAGCCGCGGAAGAGAGGATTTCGACTTCGCGCGCTGCTATTCGGACTTTCTTTATACGCGGATGAGCGCGGCAGCGGACCGGCGCGCCTGCACCACCGCCCTGGCGGTAAACCAGCAGGGTGGGGTGACCCTGGCGGGGGCAATGGCCATGCTGCGAGCCCACGGGGTGGACGAGGCGAAACCCTACCGTCCTGACGCGGCGCTGACCGGGGCTCAGGTGTGCATGCATGCCGGGTTTGGGCCGGTTCGCGGCAGCCAATCGGTGGGGTCGCTGGTGGCTCGGTTGAGCCCAGCGGGGCATACCTTTTGGGTCAGCGGAACAGCGGCGCCTTGCACTTCGGTGTTCAAGCCGGTATGGTTGGAGAGCGGCCTGCCCGAAGGAGAGCCGCCCTTGACCGCCAAGTTTGACCCGGCTTGCCGATGGTGGCGGCATGAACGGCTTCACCGGGTGGCGCTCCTGGACCTGCCTGGCCGGTTGAATATTTTCGCGGATGAACGCGACGCGATGGAAAAGCGCTTCCTCCAGGCGGCGGAACAGGTTGGCAAAGACGCCCAAGAGCGTCGGAAACTCACCCTGGCTTGTTTTCAGGAGGCGGACCAGGCCGAAGCGGAATGGCTGAAGCGCGTGGACGGGTTGGCATCTGCCGAAGAGCCCCGCTTTTATTACCGTTCGGCCTGGCGTGGTTGGAACCGCGCAGCCCATTTGCCCGATTGATGCTATAATCTCTGTAGACTCCCTATGGAACTCATTCCTGGATTGTTTGCATCCCGGCCATTTGTCATTATGCCAACCCAGTTGATTGGCTGGGCCGGCTTTGTGGTGTTTACCGGGCTGCTGATCTTCGGGATCGGGCGCTGGCGGGAAAAATCATTGGCGGTGCTGGCCTCGCGGTGGTACGTGGCGCTGGCTTTGATGCTGGTGACACCCGTGGCCGCGCTGGCAGTTGGGCTGCGCTTGCCGGGTTCGGCCTGGCCTTTGCCGGGTGTGCCTGTGGAAACCGGCGCGCCGGCGTTGATGATCTTCTCGGCCCTGCCGTGGGTGCTGGCGGCTGGATTGTTAGGCCCGCTGCCTGCCACCGTTCTGGGAGCCCTGGTGGGGCTGCTGTTGGGCTTGTTTGAAACCCACAGCCCTTTCACCGTGTTCGAAGTGGCCGGGTTGGCCCTGATGTTCTCCGCGGCCATGAGCCAACGTTACCGGACCCGTTTCTTCCGCTTCCTCCGTCACCCTTTGGGCGCGGCGCTGGCCCTGGTGGTGGTCTATATTCCCTTGGGTATGCTGAGTATGTTGTTCGCCGCCAACGGCTCGCTGGCAGTACGCCTGGATTATGCCCTGACGCAATCGTGGTGGAGTATTTTGGCGCGGGGGGGTGAGATGCTGCTGGCGGCTCTGGCGGGCGAACTGCTCTACCTGGCGCGACCCGATTGGTGGGGCCGCCGGGGGCCGTTGACGCCTTCTCCGGCTGAAACCAGCATCCAATTCCGCTTTTTCCAGGGAACCGTCCCGCTGGTGTTGGCATTGATCCTGACCCTGACCCTGGGCGACTGGCTGGTGGCGGGCGCGGCTGTACGGCGGATGATCGAGCAGCGGCTGTCGAACAATGCCCAAACCGCGGCAGACAGCTTGCCGTATTTTTTGGAGTCTGGGCAGAGCATGATTTTGTCGATGGCGACTCCTGAGTTGGCCGGGTTGACGGGCGCGGAATTGACCGAAGCTTTGTCTGCGCGGTTGCGGTCTGCGCCTTTCTTCAAGCAGCTATACTTTTTCGATGATCAGGGCAATCCTGTAAGCGGTTACCCAGAGCAATTGCCGGTGTTGTTGAACCTCAGTCAGGAAGAACAAGCGGGAATTGACCTGGCGCGCAGCGGGGTGGCAGTGCAGTCATACGCAATTCCCCCAGCGCAGGGAGAAGATTCGGCTCAGGTTTCTTTCCTGGCGGCTGTGGAGGATGGTGAAGGCGTGACTCGCGGGGTGCTGCTGGGGCGGACGGATTTGAATACCAATCCATTCACGCGCCCTGCCTTGCTGGCTTTGCAGAGCGTTCAAGCCGAGGGTGGAGAAGGCTACCTGCTGGATGAAACCGGGCGTATCCTTTACCCGGTGGACAGCCGAAGCCTGGAAGAGTTCAAGGGAACGGCGCCCGAGGGAGAGGGCTTCTTCGCCGGAATTTCCTCGAATGGCGCGCGCAGTTACGGATTTTATCAGCAGGCGGTTGGCCGTCCCTGGGCGATCTTATTGTTCATTCCGGCCCAGGTGGCGCAGCAGATGGCATTGGAAATTGCGGTGCCTTTGTTGATCATGCTCCTGGCCATTTCGGGGATTGCCTTCATCCTCTTGCGTTTGGGGTTGCGCAGCGTGACTCAATCGCTGACCACGCTTTCGGGGCAGGCGGCGGGCATCGCGGGCGGCGACCTGGAACGCACCGCACTGGTCCACGGCGTGGACGAGGTTGGACGACTTGGACAGGCTTTTGAGCAGATGCGGGTTGGATTGAAGGCTCGCCTGAGCGAATTGAGCCGGTTGCTGGCGGTCAGCCAGGGTGTGGCTGCCAATCTGGAGATCGAAGATGCCGTGCGACCCATCCTGGAGGCGGCTTTGTTGGACGGAGCCGGACAGGCGCGCATGGTCCTCTCGCGTGAAGTGGCTCTCGATCCGCATCAGAATGCCCCGGTGGCGTTTGGGGTGGGCACGGCCATCGAGCGCTATGCCTATTTGGACCCACAGTTGTTTGAGCTGCTGCGACAGCAGGATATGCTCGTGGTCACCAATGCCAGCCGCTTGCGGCGGCTGACATTCACCGCCGGGAAACCCCGCCCTGGAGCGCTGATCGGGGTGGCCATTCGCCACGAAAGCCATTATTACGGCGCGTTGTGGGTGTCGTATGACAATCCGCGTTCGTTCTCTGAGGAGGAAACGCGCTTTATGGTGACTCTAGCCGGGCAAGCCGCGCTGGCCGCGACCAGCGCGCGCCTGTATGCCTCGGCGGAAGCAGGCCGGCAGCGGCTGGAATCGATTTTGGAATCGGCTCCGGAGCCGATGATGGTGTTCGATGAGGAAATGCGACTGCTGCTGGTCAATCCGGCGGCTTTGCAAACACCGGGTTTGATTGCTTCGGGCGCGGAAGGCCAGCCGCTGAAGGACGTGGTGAAGTTGCAAGAGCTGGCCGAATTGTTGGCCGAACCCATGGAACAACGCGGCACCACGCGTGAAATCACCCTGGCGAACAACAAGGTGTATTATGTTAGCATTGCCCCGGTGAATGCGGATGGGCGTTCGATTGGGCGGGTCTGCCTGATGCGTGACATTACGCATTTCAAAGAGCTGGACCAGTTGAAATCCGATTTTGTCTCGACCGTGAGCCATGACCTGCGCTCGCCGCTGACTTTGATGCGCGGCTACACCACGATGATGCAAATGGTGGGAGAGCTGAATGAGCAGCAGAAGGGTTACGTTCAAAAGATCACCACAGGCGTGGATAACATGGCCCGGCTGGTGAATAATTTGCTGGACTTGGGGCGCATCGAGGCCGGAGTAGGTTTACAAATTACGCAGGTGAATGTGCGCGCGGTGGTGGAAGATGTCATTGGGCAGTTGAGCGCCCAGGCCGCGCAGAAAGATATGAAGTTGGAGTTCGTTGACGCCGCCAAACCACGCGAGGTGGTGATCGAAGCGGACCAGGCATTGGTGCAGCAAGCGTTGTATAATTTGGTGGAAAACGCGGTGAAATATACCCCGGTGAATGGGCGGGTTTCGGTGAAGATGGAATTGCGCGGCGAGCGCGTGCTGATGCAGGTGCAAGACAGCGGTATCGGCATTGCGCCTTTGGACCTGCCGCGCCTGTTCGAAAAATTCTATCGCAGTGGCCGGCGCGAGGCGTTTGCCCAACGCGGGTCGGGGCTGGGACTGGCCATCGTGAAATCGATTGCCGAGCGGCATAACGGGCGGGTGTGGGTGGAAAGCCAATTGGGGAAGGGCAGCACATTCTATCTGGAGATGCCCGTTCATCAGGCAGTTCTGGAGAATCTGGCGCTCTAGGTTGCCCAGGAAGCACAGATTGGTGGGGGAATTTTCCGTTTTTTCCTTGCGAAGGTATTGATCATTTCGCGGATTGTGATATAATTTTAGATCGCATGCTTGTTATATATTCGTCCTAACGCATTGAAACCAGCGCGCATAGGGTGCTCCCTTTGCGCCTGGTTTTGTTTGCCGCCCCATCCAGGTTCCTTTTGAGGAGGCTTTTTAGTGGAAACCAAAGGTCTCACCGCACTCCGTATCAGCCTGGCTTCGCCAGAAACAATCCGAAGCTGGTCTTATGGTGAGGTGCTCAAGCCGGAAACGATCAACTATCGCCGGCTACGCCCTGAAAAAGATGGCTTGTTCTGCGAAGCTATCTTTGGCCCAACCCGTGACTACCAATGCTACTGCGGTAAGTACAAGAATCCCCGCTATAAGGGGATCGTATGTGATAAATGTGGTGTCGAGGTAACGCGTTCCTCGGTGCGCCGCGAGCGGATGGGCCATATCGATTTGGCCACCCCGGTCGCTCACATCTGGTACACCCGCCGTATCCCATCGTACCTGGGTCTGCTGTTGGATATTTCCCGGCGCAACCTGGATCGCGTGCTGTATTTTGCGCAGTACGTGGTGACGTATGTGGACGACGACGCCCGCCAGAAGGCCCTCAAGCGCCTGGAAGACGAGATCAACGTCTCGGAGCGCGAACAGGCCAACCAGATCAATGACAAAATCAAGCAGGTCAAGTTGGATCGCGACCGCCGTATCGCGGAGTTGAACCAACAGAAGACCGATCTGCAGGAACGCTCGGACGAGCAAGTAGCGCTCAAGCTGGACCCGGTCATCAAAGAAGGCCAGCAGTTGGAAGCCGCCTTGCAGGAGCGCATGGGTCAGCCCGCGCAGCGCGATTTTGTGTTCGAAGCCGCCAATGAGATGATCGTTGAGAAGGGCGTGACGATTACCGCCGCGCACATCTCAAAGATTCAGCGCAAGGCCAAAGAACGCCTGGACGAACTGGAAACCGAGACGCGTGATCAGATGCGCCGCGACCAGGAACAGATCCAGATGGAAGTTCAGCGGATCAAAGCGGAAGCCGACGAGACGATGGAAGCTTACCGCAACCAACTCGAAGATCAGACCGTCGTGGCTCAGGGTCAGAATACCCGCCAGCGCGACGAGCTTCAAGAGCTGCGCCCCTTCACCTTCCTCACCGAAAGCCGCTACCGCGAGCTCAAACAGCGCTGGGGACAGGTCTTCCGCGCCGACATGGGCGCCGAGGCCTTCTTCGATATTCTCCGCCGCCTGGACCTGGAACAGCTTTCCAAGGACCTGTGGCAGGAAGTGCGCACTTCGAAGAGTAAGCAGAAGCGCAAGAAAGCCACCGTGCGCATGAAGGTGGTGGAATCCTTCCGCCGCTCTTCCAACCGCCCCGAGTGGATGGTCTTAACGGTCTTGCCGGTCATTCCGCCTGACCTGCGCCCGATGGTGCAGTTGGACGGTGGTCGCTTTGCGACTTCAGACCTCAATGACCTGTACCGCCGTGTGATCAACCGCAACAACCGCCTCAAGCGGCTGCTCGAGTTGGGCGCTCCGGACGTGATTGTGCGCAACGAGAAGCGCATGTTGCAGGAAGCCGTTGACTCGTTGATTGATAACTCACAGCGCGGCAAGGCGCTGTCGCGCCGCGGCCGCCGCGAGCTGAAGTCCTTGAGCGACATGCTCAAGGGTAAGAAAGGCCGCTTCCGCCGCAACCTGCTGGGCAAGCGCGTCGATTATTCGGGCCGCTCGGTGATCGTGGTGGGTCCCAAGCTCAAACTGCATCAGTGCGGTTTGCCCAAGACCATGGCTTTGGAACTGTACCGCCCCTTCGTGATTTCGAAGCTGGTGCAGCACAACTACGCTGCCAATGTGAAGGGCGCGCGCCGCTTCATCGAGCGCAATCGCCCCGAGGTTTGGGAGGTGTTGGAAGAGGCCATTAAGGAGCGCCCGGTTCTGCTGAACCGTGCCCCCACGCTGCACCGCCTGGGTATCCAGGCCTTCGAGCCGACTTTGATCGAAGGCAGCGCCATTCAACTGCACCCGCTGGTGACCACCGCTTTCAACGCGGACTTCGATGGTGACCAGATGGCCGTGCACGTGCCGCTTTCGGAACGGGCCGTTTGGGAAGCGCGCAACCTGATGCTTTCATCGCGCAACCTGCTCAAGCCTGCCGATGGCGAGCCGATCATTTCGCCCTCCAAGGACATGGTTCTAGGTGTGTACTACCTGACCATGGATGACAGCGCCCGCCAACACAAGGGCGAAGGCCGCATTTTTGCGGACATGGACGAGGTCGATCTGGCCTACCAGTTGGGCCAGGTGGACGTCCACGCGCACATCAAACTGATGGGCGAGACCTGGTATGACGACAAAGACAAGCGCATAGCCAAACCTGTGCGCAAATTGATTGAGACCACCGTTGGTCGCGTTCTGTTCAACCGCATTCTGCCCGCCAAGGTGCAGTTCCGCAACATCAAGCTCGATAAGGGCGGTGTGAAGGACCTGATTGGCGACGTGTTGGAAATTTGCGGCCAGGAAGAGACCACCGAGGTGGCCGACTTGATGAAAGATATTGGCTTCGAGTATGCGATGCGCTCCGGTTCGACCATCGCTGTGTCCGATATCACTATTCCGGAAGCCAAGACGCAGATCATTGCCGACTCGCAGAAGGCTGTGGACCAGGTTGGGCGCGCTTTCCGCCGTGGTTTGTTGACCGAACAGGAACGCAACGAGCGCATCATCGAGATTTGGCAGCAGACGACCAAGGATGTAGCCGATACGGTGCGCAAGACGATGGACCCGAACGGAAACATCTCGACCATGGCGCTCTCTGGCGCGACCAAGGGCGGTTTCGGCCCGATCGCGCAGTTGGCTGGGATGCGCGGTTTGATGGCTGACCCGGCGGGCCGCATCATCCGCCTGCCGATCACCTCGAACTTCCGCGAAGGTTTGACCACGCTGGAGTACTTCATCTCGACGCACGGCGCGCGCAAGGGTCTGGCTGACACCGCGCTGCGCACCGCTGACGCGGGTTACCTGACCCGCCGTCTGGTGGATGTGGCGCAAGATTTGATTGTCAATGAACACGACTGCGGCACCGAAGACGGCATCTTCCTGCGCAAGGCGGATGATGTGGCGGGCCAGTCGTTCCGCGAGCGCCTGTTTGGGCGCTTGACCGCGGCGCGCATTGTGGACCCGAATACCGGCGAAATTTTGGCGGAGCGAGACGTGATGTTGGACCGCAACCTGTCACGGAAGATCGCCGAGGCCAATGTAGACGAGGTAAAAGTGCGCTCGCCCATGACCTGCGACCTGGTGCACGGTATTTGCGCCAAGTGCTACGGCATGGATATGGGCCGGGGTATGCTGGTGGAACTGGGCACGGCTGTAGGTATTGTCGCGGCGCAGTCCATTGGCGAGCCTGGCACGCAGTTGACCCTGCGCACCTTCCACACGGGTGGTGTTGCGGCCGGCGGCGATATTACAACCGGTTTGCCCCGCGTGGAAGAACTGGTGGAAGCCCGCCGTATGCCAAAGGGCGAGGCCATCATTTCGCAGATCTCGGGCACGGCCCGGGTGATGCAGTCGGACCGCTATAGTGACCAGCGCATCGTGCGTATCGAACACAGCGAGATGGTCAGCGATGAGTACGACGTGCCGGAAGGCTGGACGTTGGTTGCCAAGGACGAAACGGCTGTTTCGTTGGGCGACCCGATTGCCACGATGGGCGAGGCGACCATTGGCGCGCAGCACGCGGGCCGGGTGCGCGTGGAAGACCGCAAGGTGTTTGTGTCCTACGAGCAAAAGGACAGCGCCGAGCATGAAATCCCCAACACGGCGCGCTTGCTGGTGAAGGACGGGGAGCACATCGAGGCCGGGTCTCAGTTGACCGAAGGCTCGGTGAACCCGCACCAGATCCTGCGTATAAAAGGCCGCGACGCCTGCGAAATGTACCTGCTGACCGAGATCCAGAAGGTGTACCGTGCCCAGGGCCAGAACATCAATGACAAGCACTTTGAGCTGATCATCCGCAAGATGATGGGTAAGGTGCAGGTGACCCGCCCCGGCGACACGGAATATCTGCCCGCCGACTTCGTGGATCGCCTGGCCATCCGCCACGGCAACGAGTCGCTGGTGACCCAGGGCAAGCAGCCGGCGCGGTTCGCGGAAATTCTGTTGGGCGTGACCAAGGCTTCGTTGACCACGGACTCGTTCCTCTCGGCGTCGTCCTTCCAGCACACGATCAAGGTGTTGGCTGGCGCGGCGATCGCGGGTACCGAGGACAGCCTGTACGGGTTGAAAGAGAACGTCATCATCGGTAAGCTGATCCCCGCTGGAACAGGCTTCATCCACGGCCGCTTCGAAGAGAGCGCCGAGGTAGCCGAGCGGATGGCGAATATCGCCCCGACTGCGGCGGACTAACAAAAATCGATTGAGTATCGAGGGCGGGCCGAAAGGCCCGCCCTTGCGCTTTCCAGTGCCGGGCGAACGAAGGTGACCGGAAAGCTTCGATCAGGTCTCAGGGAGATGCCCCGAGGGCGGGACCAACCACGGCAACTCCTAGACAGCCGAACTCCGGAAACCGGCCAGTTCATGGAAATTATGTTAAACTATAGGCCTGGGCTCTCGCCGAGTTCGAATATATACATTGAAGAAAATGGATTACTTGCGTGGCTGTGGAAGAGATACGAATTTGAGGCGCGCGCGCCAAAAATTCGGTAGATCGCTTCATTTCTCGTGAGTAGATACGGAGTCATTATGGAAATTGGTCTCGTTCGCCGGGTGGATATTGATCAGGAGATGCAGCAGTCTTACCTGGATTATGCGATGAGCGTGATTGTGGCTCGCGCTTTGCCAGATGCGCGCGACGGCTTGAAGCCGGTCCAGCGGCGCATCTTGTACGCAATGCATGACATGAACGTGGATGCCACGTCTCCTTATAAAAAATCGGCCAGAATTGTCGGTGAGGTGCTGGGGAAGTATCACCCTCACGGCGATTCGGCGGTGTACGAGGCGATGGCCCGCCTGGCGCAGGATTTCTCTATGCGCCAGATGTTGGTGGACGGACAGGGCAACTTTGGCTCGATCGATGGCGACCCCCCGGCTGCCATGCGCTACACCGAGGCGCGTCTGACGCGTTTCGCGGGTGAAATCTTGGGACAGATCGACCGGGACACGGTGGATTTCGCGGATAACTTTGATGGAACCCTGCGCGAGCCGCTGGTGCTGCCCGCGGCGGTTCCGAACTTGCTGGTCAACGGAGCCAGCGGCATCGCGGTGGGGATGGCCACCAGCATCCCGCCGCACAACCTGGGCGAGGTGATTTCGGCCTTGAATTACATGCTGGAAGAATGGGAGCACCTGGACGACATCAACGTGTCGGACTTGATGCGCTTCATCAAAGGCCCCGACTTTCCCACTGGCGGGATCATTTTGCAGGAAGACCCCGAAAGCGGGCTGCTTTCGGCTTATGGGAGCGGGCGCGGGCGCATCACGGTGCGGGGGCGGGTCCATACCGAGGACACAGGGCGCGGACGAGGGCGGCTGATCATTACCGAGCTGCCCTACCAGGTGAACAAAACCACGCTGATTGAGCGTATCGCGGAGCTGGTGCGTGAAGGTCACCTGGAAGGAATCTCAGACCTGCGCGACGAATCGGACCGGCACGGGATGCGCATTGTGATCGAGCTGAGCAAAGCCGGAGACCAGGAAACCGTGCTGCGGGCGCTGTATCATCGCACGCCGCTGCAAACCACCTTTGGAATCACGCTGCTGGCCCTGGTGGATGGCGAGCCGCGTTTGCTGACCCTCAAGCAAGCGCTTCGTGTGTTCATCGAGCATCGCCTGGAAGTGGTCCGCCGGCGCAGTGAATATGATCTGAACAAAGCCAGGGCGCGGGCGCACATCCTGGAAGGCCTGCGCGTGGCGTTGAAGAACCTGGATGAGATCATCAACCTGATTCGTACATCCCCGGATGCAGAGCAAGCTCGCCAGCGTTTGATCAAACGCTTCAAGCTGAGTGAGATTCAAGCACAGGCCATTCTGGACATGCAATTGCGCCGACTGGCTTCGTTGGAGCGCAAGAAGATCGATGATGAGTATAAGGAAGTGACAGGGCAGATCAAAGAACTGGAAGCTCTGTTGAAATCGCCCAAGAAGATGCGCGCGGTGGTGGAAGAGGAATTGGCCGCTATGAAAACGGCCTACGATGATCGCCGCCGGACACAGATCTTTGCGCTCAAGGAAGGTGATTCGGCGGCCACCTTGCTGACTGCCACCGACATGACCCTCGCCGAAACAGTGTGGGTGGGCGTGACCATCGATGGTTTGATCGGGCGCACGATTGGCGATGAGTTGCCGCGGATCGCCGGGCGGGACGCGCCGCTGCGCGTGCTGCGGACGAATACGCACGAGACCCTCTACCTGGCGAACCGCCAGGGGCAGGCTTCAGCGATTTCGGTGCACACCATTCCTGAGGTGCAGAGTTTTGCCGAAGGGGTGCGCCTGAACAAGGTCAGCGCTCTGGGTGAAGAAGATGAACTGGCGGCGATGTTCACTTTGCCTGCTTCGAGCGAAAAGGAAGGCTTCGTTCTGACGGTTACGCGCCAGGGCATGCTGAAGAAATCGGCGCTGAACGAACTGCCCGGACCGTCGTCTCAGACCTTTACGCTGGTAAAGGTTAACAATGAAGACAGCCTGCTGGACTTGCTGGTGACGGATGGTAAAACTGAGATCGGGTTATTCACCGCCCAGGGCATGGGGATTCGCTTCTCGGAAGATGAGGTGCGACCGATGGGCCTGGTGGCGGCGGGCGTGATGGGCGTCAAGCTGGGGAACGTGGACGCAGTGGCTGCCCTGGTGCGCTGGGACGCCAAAGCGGATGTGATGTGGGTGACCTCGGATGGCAAAGCCTGGCGCACACCCGCGGCCGAGTTCCCCTTACAAGGTCGTTACGGACAAGGCGTGATTGCTTGCAAGCCGCCTTTGGGCACCCAGGTGGTGGCGGCGATGATGGGCAAGGCTTCGGATGGGGGCTTGTTGCATCTGGAAAAGTTGGCGGCGCGCAGCGTGAAGATTGGCGATGTTCCGGCTGGCAAACGCGGGGCCAAGGGCACGGAATTGGTGCCGGTGAAGGGCGGCGACGCGGTAGTGGGGTTCACCCCTGTGCCGGGGTTCAAGGCCGCTCGCCCCAGCGAGGACAAGGCCCCCCGGGTGAAAGAAGCGGCTGCCCAGGCGGCGCTGCCCGGTTTGGAGCCCACCGGAGCCAAGAAGGAAGCATCGGGGGCCGCCCGAACAACGCGCAAGTCAACGACTGCGCCCGCCGCGGACGCCAGACCAACCCGTTCCGCAAAAGCGGCTCCGGCTGCGGCAGCGAAGCCCACCCGAACGGCGAAAGCCAAAGCGACTTCGCCGGCTGCTCCGGCTGCAACGGAGGCAAAATCGACCCGGGCGAAGAAGGCGGCTGCCGCACCCGCTCCGGCTCCAGCCACGCGCGGGCGGAAGCCCGCCACGACGGAAGCGCTGCCCGAAGCCAAACCGACCCGATCGAAGAAGACCGCCCCTGTCGCGAGCGCACCGGCGTCCAGCGTTCCTGCCGCAAAGAAACCGGCGGCAAAGAAACCGGCGGCAAAGAGCAGCTCTGCCGCGGCAACCCCGGCGACACCGACTACTTCATCTGCGCGGGCGAAAAAGCCCGCTGAAGCTCCGCCGGCAAAACCGGGTGGCTCAACGCGAGCGAAACCGGCGGCTGATCAGTCCGCCAAGGCTGTCCCGGCGACGAAGAAACCCGCGACAAAACCGAAGAAATAGAGGGATCTCATTTCTCGATTTTGTACGCGCTGTACTGATAGAGGATTTTATCATCCAGCAAGGTGATGGTATCTCGGCCATGCCGTATCTTCACGTTTGGGCCGTCCGCGTTCCAGGTGAACGTCCGCCCGAACAGCGTTCGGGTTTGACCGGTGAGCGTGAAGCGGGCGCCGGGCATTTGTTGATCCAGCAATTGGGCGGCCCAGCCGCGAATCGATTGCGGGCCTTGCAGGGTGCGCTCGGCGGTGATATGAACAGCTTTTCCGTGGTAGAGGGCGACCAGGGCAGCCAGGTCGTGGGCGTTGAGGGCATCGAAATACTGCTCCAGGAGGTCTTTGGGGGGCTCAGGGGGCTTTTCTGGTTCGGGTAAGGTGGGCTGGGCGATGATGTCCCAAAACTCGGGTAGATCGCGGCGGCACTGCTCCCAGACCCAAAAATTGGCTCCGCTCAGGCCGATCTCTTCGACCGCGCGGAGGAATTCGATCAAGTCGGCTGGGGTGGGTTTCCAGCCGCCCCATTTGTAGGCCGCCCCGGTGGGAAACACCGGGCGAACGGGGGCCAGGTTGCGAAACTCGCGGACGCTGCGCTTGAGCTGGTCGGCGGGGTTGTGGGCCTTCTCCCAGTACACCTGGGGCATGGAGATGTCGACATGCTCGAGGAATATTTTCCAGGGCAGGCCCATGTGCAGGCTGGGAAAGCGAAAGGAACTGAGGGCGACGGGCAGGGCGGGAATGGCCGCGCGCAGATCACCGCAATAACGCCGGGCGGCTTCGGCGCGCCCGGCTTGTTCGTATTCGATTTCGGCGTCGATCACGAAACCATCCAGCCCTAACTCGCGGATACGGCGGACGGCCATTTGTGCTTCGCGGGCAGGCTCGAACCCATAGATATACTGCCAGCCCCAGGCCTGAATGCCGCGCGAGCGCAGCGCTCTTACCAGTGGAGGCACCAGATCGATGCCCGAGGGGGTGACGTTATGCGGCGAGTAACGGTCGGCGACTTTGATCAGGACGTGGCTGAGGCGGGCTTCCAGGGCGGTTTCGGCGATGCGCTCAGGGTCGCCTCCCTCACAATTGGGGATATTCCAAATGTAGAAGCCACGTCCGCTGAGATTCATGCCGGGGGAATGTTGCCTTCGAGGCCAAGTTGGGGCGCAATGCGACGCATGGCGAGGATCACGTTATCGACGTGCTCCCACAACTCTACCCCAAACTCGGCTGCCGCTTCGGCCATTTCTTCACGGTTGGTCCCGGCGGCAAAGGCTTTGTCCTTCCATTTCTTTTTGACGGAGGAGGCGGTGAGATCGTATAACGACCGCGATGGGCGCACCAGGGTTACGGCAGTGATCAGGCCGGTAATCTCGTCGCAAGCCATGAGGGCTTTTTCCATGATCGAAACGCGCTCCACGCCGCATTGACCGTGCGAGAGGATGGCGCGGATGATCTCTTCGGAAACGCCCCGCTCGCGTAAGATGGGCGCGCCTTCGAGCGGGTGTCCTTCCAGCGTGGGGTGAATTTCCCAGTCGAAATCGTGCAGCAGCCCGGCGAGCCCCCACATTTCGACATCCTGGCCCAATTTTTCGGCGTAGAAGCGCATGGCAGCTTCCACGCACAGCATGTGGTTAATGAGCCCTGGGGCCTGGATGAATTCTTGAACGATTGCAAAAGCCTGATTACGATCCATCGATCCTCCAATGAATGATGATGCAAGGTTGGTGCCAACGATTGGATTTATTCGGAGCGGGCTGTGTCTTCGGGTGGGAAGATGGGCTCGAACTCGCCCAACACGGGCAGCGGTTTGGTGACCCAGACTTCTACCAGGGCGACCAGCGTGGCTGGGGTTTCACGGATGTTCCAGATGACGCGCGACCTGCGCAAATAGTAGCGGCGGTCGGCCTGGACTCCGGTTGCGTGAGCGCCCATCTGGTTGCACAGGAAGATGGCGCGGGGGAGGTGGAACTTCTGGGTGACCAGGATGACGTCATCTAGTCCAAAGATGGCCCCGGCCCGGTAGCAGGTGTCGTAGGTGCGCCGCCCGGCGTAATCGAGGACGATATCCTCGGCTGGCACGCCGAGACTGACGGCATAGTCGTACATGGCGGCTGGTTCGTTGTAATCGACAAAGCGGTTGTCACCGCTCATGAGGATCTTTTGGACTTTGCCAGAAAAGTACAACTCGGCGGCTGTGGCCACCCGGTCGCGCAGAACGGGGGTGGGGCTGCCATCGCGGAAAAGACCCGCGCCGAAGACCACCGCGGCGGGCGCGGGGGGAACGTCTTCGAGCGCATAGGTGCGGGGGGCAGCATACAGCCAGGTGACCAGGCGGGGAATGCCAAAAATCAACACGGCTGCGATGGTTGCGTAGCAGAACAGATTCCAGATCATTTTGATGAGTTTTTTAAGCATAAGCCAAAGGTTGTTGTGGGCCTGGGCGGCTGCTCACCGGCCGATGAGTTGGCCCAGGTTTAGATCGATGGCCTCAACCAGTTGGCGCAGTGGATCGTAGGTGGTGTCGTCGATCACACGCAAGGCTTCGACCTGGTAATTTCCTGCCGCGGCGCTGAGCAGGGCGCGGCCCTCGGGGGTGGCGGCCAGGTCCAGGAAAGCTGTATTCAGCTTGAAGCGCATCTCTTCGGGCAGACCGGAGAGATAAGAGAGGTTGAGGTTGGGAATGACCGCGTCGCTCTGGTAAAGGATTACGACGCGGCTTTGGGCATCCAAGAGATCGCCCAGAACGCTGTCGGCGGTGCGTGGGTCGCCGGAGATGGAAAAGGTGGCGCCGAAATCGCACACGCCCTGGATATAAAGGGCGCGCACCACGGCGGGATGTCCTTGGACGAAAGCGGGTTCGAGCACGGGGATTTGGGCGCTTGCCAGCAGCCCGGCGGGAACCACGTATCCGGCGGTGGAGCCGGGGTCGACATAGCACGGGCGTTTTCCGGCCAATTGGGCCAGAGCCACGGCAGGTTCGGCGGTGTTTTCACCGGTAATGGGGTCGTAGTAGGCGGTGAAGCCCGAGGCCACATTCGCCATGATCTGCGTGCCGTAGAGATACACGCCGAACCGATTGGTCAACAGAGCGGCTTCGGCAATGCCCCGACGGGCAGCCAGCAGGTAAGTGAGCGGCGGCATCCAGGCAATATGCGCGTCGCCATTCGAAAGGTTGAGGATGACATCCTCATAAGTCGAAAATTCACGGGCCGTGACAGTTAACCCGGTGAGGCTGGTGAGTTGGGCGGCCAGGTCTTGGGCAGGGGGGAAGGAATCAGGCGCAGTTCCGGTGACGGCGGCCAGAATGAGCGGGTTGCCAGGGCTGCCCAGCGGATGGGGTGTGACCGTG
>CAYOHX010000042.1:0-15730 GCA_964403875.1 uncultured Anaerolinea sp.
CGCTTCCCTTCCGAATTTTCGGACAGGTAATAAGGGTCTTTAAGACCCTTAGGATCTTCTGGTGTTACCTCTAAATAATCCCCAAACCGCGCAGCAGCACGATGGTGATCAACACCGGCGAAACGAATTTGGTCACCACAAAGAAAGCTTTGACCACGCCAACGTTCTTCAACGCCCCACCGT
Organism: uncultured Anaerolinea sp.; assembly: GCA_964403875.1. Taxonomy (GTDB): domain Bacteria; phylum Chloroflexota; class Anaerolineae; order Anaerolineales; family Anaerolineaceae; genus Anaerolinea. The sequence goes on from CAYOHX010000042.1 coordinate 184, forward strand.
TGGTGAGTGCCTTCTGCACCTTATCGAAGCCCCAGAACCAACCCACGAAGACCGTCAGGGCAATTCCACCCACCGGCAGCAAGATGTTGGAGGTCACAAAATCAAACAGGTCGAACATATTCAATCCGGCCAGCTTAAAGTTCGCCAGCGTGCTCGATGAAAGCGCCGCCGTCGAGCCGATGAGCGCCAACAGCCCCACGGTGATCAACGTTGCGGACTTACGCGAAAGGCCAACCCTTTCATTCAAAAATGCTACGGGCACTTCCATGAGCGAAAGCATCGCACCCGTGGCGGCAATGGCTGCCAAGAGGAAGAACAACACCATGAAGACATTCCCCAAGGGCATGGATGCAAACACTGCCGGGATGGTGATGAACAGCAGCGATGGCCCCGCCGTGGGCTCGAAGCCGAACGAGAAGACTGCCGGGAAAATGGCGATGCCCGCCAAGATCGAAACGGTTAGGTCGGCCAGCATTACCTGAGCCGCCGTCTTGGGCACGTTTTGATCCTCACGGAAATAACTGCCGTAGGTGATCATGGTGCCCATGCCTACCGAAAGCTTGAAGAAAGCCAACCCCATCGCCGTCAACACCGCCGCCGCCGAAAGCTTGGTCAAGTCGGGTTTGAACAGGAAGGCCAGGCCTTCTCCCGCTCCGGGCAGGGTCAGGCTGCGCACGCACAAAGCCAACAGAATGACAAACAGAATCGGCATCAAGCGCTTGGTAGCCCCTTCAATCCCTTTGGACACACCCAACAGGATAATCGCGCCCACCACGGCCAGCACCACCCACTGCCAGACCAACGATTGCCAGGGGCTGGTAATCAAAGCCGTGAAAGCTTCCGAGGTCACCTGCGGATCCGTGGAAAGTAATCCGCCGCCCACCGACTTGAAGATATAAGCGAACACCCAGCCCGCCACCTCGGTGTAGAAGGCCATGATCAGGAAGGCCGCCAACACGCCCAATGCCGCCGCCAGCCACCAGGGCTGCTTGCGCGGGGCCAGCTTTTGCAGCGAGGTCACCGCGTCGGCTCGCGCCGTCCGCCCCAGCATCAGTTCTGAGATCATCACCGGCAAGCCGACCAACAGCGTTGAAATGATGTAGATGAGTAGAAAGGAAGCGCCGCCATTCATCCCAGTCAAAGACGGAAACTTCCAGATGTTCCCCAGCCCGACAGCCGAGCCCAGGGTGGCAGCAATGACTCCCAACGCGGTAGTGAACCCATCGCGCTGCGGAGCGGGTGAAGGTTTGGACATGATATTACGATCCTCTCGCTTGGATTATTCTTGTGAAGCAGGCAGGATTTCTGCGCTGCCCCCATAAGGCCGGCATTATATCACCGCCCTGTTTCCGAAAGGGAAAACAGGGCGGATATGATGACATTTGACAGGCGAAAAACGGACTATCCGCCCTGCACACCCATCTTTACCGTGACCTGCCACTCCTGAACTTTTCCGGAATCGGCAGCGCCGCGAATCTCAACCACCTGGAACCAACGCACCGCGCTGGTCTCGGCGGCCTTGGCCACCGCCGCCGAAATGGCATCCTCCAGGCTGACCTTCGAGGTGCCCACTAATTCAATCATCTTGTATGTGCCCATCTTTGCTCCTTTTTAACCCAACCAATCGACAATGTAATCTTCCAACGCGTCCATATCCGCGTCGCGCTCTTCCACCACCCGGTAGCGCACCGAAATGCCCGCCCGGTGAACGCTGTCTGGCTGGCCGGAAACCAGCGGGTGCCAGGGTTCCAGGTCCTTGCCCTCCGCCAGCAAGCGGTACGCGCAGGTCTTCGGCATCCACTTCAATTGTGTCACCAGATTGGCGTCCAACACCAGGCAAGTCGGCATCAGCCGGGCCCGGTTGGAGTAGTCGGTGCAGCGGCAGCGGTAGCTGTCCACCAGCTTGCAAATGACGTTGGTGTAATAAATCTCGCCGGTGTCTTCGTCTTCCAGTTTATACAGGCAGCAGCGGGCGCAACCATCGCACAAGGCTTCCCACTCTTCTCGCGACAAATCGGCCAGCGCCTTCTTCTTCCAGAATTCGGGTTCGAGCATGGTCAATGCCCTCGCGTTGGCAGATACGGCATCTCGGGTCCGGCCACACCCAGGCGCTCCGCCAGGGCCGCTCGCAACGCGGTGCGGTCATCCCAGGCATATTCGATCTCGCCAAAGCACATTGACTGCTCATGCCCCTTGCCGCAGGCAATCACCATATCTCCCGGCTGGGCCATCTCCACTGCCTTTCGCAGCGCTTCGCCCCGGTCAGGTACGCGAAGGAAGGTCTCCCCTTCCACACCGCCGCCTTTCTCAGCGCCTTTGGCCATGGCCGCCAAAATTTCATCCAGCGACTCGCTGCGCGGATCTTCCGCCGTCAAGATACTCATATCGGCCAACCCGGCAGCAGTTTCGGCCATCAAGAAGCGCTTTTCCCGATCGCGCAAGCCCGCCGATCCAAACACAGCGATCACCCGTCCCGAAACCATCTGGCGAGCCGCGGTGAGCGCGGCTCGCAGCGCGTTGGGGGTGTGCGCAAAGTCTACCACCGCCAGGAAATCCTGCCCCATCGCCATGCGCTCCATTCGCCCCGGCACGCCTGGCAGCCCGGCGATGCCACGCGCGGCGGTTGCCGGATCCAGCCCCAACCCCGCCACGGTGGCCACAATGGCTGCCAGGCAGTTGGACACATTGTAGGCTCCTAACAGGCAGGTGCGAACCTCCTGGGCAAAACCCAATCCTTGCGCAGTGAAGTGCAGCCCATCCGACTCATAGCGGACATCCACGGCGCGCAGGTCGGCCTGCTCATCAAAACCATACGACAACTGCCGCACCGCCGCCACCTGGCTCAGGTACGCATACGAGGAGTCGTCGCGGTTGAGCACGGCCAGACGCGGATTGCCACAGACCTTCTCGGGCGTCTGCGCCAGCATGGTGAACAGGCGAGCTTTCGCCGACCGATAGGCCTCATACGAGCCGTGAAAATCCAGGTGTTCGTGGGTAATGTTGGTCAGCACGCCAATATCAAAACCGCAGCCGCTCACCCGGTGCTGCTCCAATCCGTGGGAGGTTGATTCCAACACCACGTGAGTCAGCCCGGCGGCTCGCATCCTCGAAAGATAACGCTGCACTTCGGGGGCTTCCGGGGTGGTCACATGAAAACCGGTGTCCAGCACCTCTTTCCCGATCACCGCGTTGACGGTAGAGATCATCCCGGCGGGCAGGCCCGCTGCCAGCAAGATGTGATAGATCAAATTGGCGGTGGTCGTCTTTCCGTCCGTCCCAGTGATGCCAATCACCGTCATTTGGTGGGCCGGGTAATCGTAAAACGCCGCTGCCAGCGCTGCCAGCGCCGCCCGCGAATCCTGCACGCGGATATACGGCACGGCTACATCGTGCAAATCTTCGGTTCCCACTACAGCAATTGCGCCCCGCTCGATGGCCTGCGGAATATAGCGATGACCGTCAACCGAGTAGCCCTGGTAAGCCACAAAGATAAACCCGGACTGAAGCTGGCGCGAGTCGTAGGTCACCCCTGTTACCAGAACGTCGGGCAATTCCCCCGGATACGCTGCATCGGGCAATGCGGACCGCACCAGCCTCGGCAGTGATTGGCGGACAAAACCTGTCATAGCAAAATTCTCCTACCCGGTATTATACAGAAAGTCGGGCTCGATCAATGGGGTGATTCTCTGTTTCATTGGCGGTTTCCATATCAAAACACCTGTATGGGCTTTCCCGCTTCCCTTTTTTCAGGCCCGAGTTTCTGGAACAGTCATTATAGCTGATAATCGAGGAATTTGGATTTCCGCGGGGTTCTCTGGGAGTTGCCGTGGTAGGCCCGTCGTATGGGCCACGTACTCCAAACAGATTTTCCCCCTCCGCTGCCCAAGCAACCGCTTCTACAGCGCACAACGCGCACTGCGAAGCTTTCGCTCCGCAGTGCGCGTATTGTTAACTTCACTGGCCCAACGGGCCGATTTTACTTCAAACTGTGTCGGAGACCTTCCAACTGGCCTGCCACCGAGCCATCCACCACCCGGTCGCCCAGGCGCACCACCAACCCGCCCAGGATGGACGGATCGACGCGGAAACTCACCGTGGCGGCTCCACCCAGCTTGGAGAGCACATCGCGCTTGACGGTTTCCTGCTCGACATCGGTCAACGGCAGCGCGCTGGTCACCTCGGCAGATTGGGCCGTGGTCGCTTCGGCGCCGTCCAAGACGACCACCTTGCCGCCCTTGACGCCCGCAAAGAATTCATCCAACAAAACGCGCTGGCGCTTGTCGTCCAGGTTCTCGCCAATCAGCTTTTGCGCCGCCGCGATGGAAATTCCCACCACTTGCCCGCGCAGTTCGGCCAACATGCGGTTGCGTTCGCCATCCAACTCGGCCAGCGCTCCGCTGCGGGCTTTCGCGGCCTCGGCTTCAGCCTGAGCGCGGATCTCTTTGGCCACGTCATCGGCTCGCTTGGTCGCGTCAGCCACAATCTCGGCGGCCTTGGCCTGAGCCTGCGCCACCACCTCGGCGGCTTCTTTTTCAGCGTTAGCGCGTGCTTCGGCGGCAATGCGCGCATCTTCCAGGCCCTGGGCCACGGTCACGCGGCGTTTATCCAGCATGCCCAACAAGGGTTTATAGACCCATGCACGCAGCACCAGCAAAATGACAAAGAAGTTGAGGGTAAAGACGAGCAAATACCCGAGGTTAATTCCTAGTGCTTCCAAAGCATCCCTCCTTAATCGCTCGCCGGTTTAGAGAACGAACAGCATCAAGAACGCGATGACCAAACAATAGATCGCGATCGCTTCCGAGAAGGCGATGCCCAGGATCATGTTGGTCAACAGGTTACCGTACGCATCGGGATTGCGGGCCATGCCGCCCAGCGCGCCCTGCACGCTCAAACCAATCCCAACACCCGCGCCCAGCGCGCCGATCATGGAAAGGCCTGCGCCGATGAATTTTGCCGCCTCGATGATATCACCAGTCATGGGTTACTCCTCCTCAAAGAGTTTTGTGTCAAATTGTCAACGATTACGCAGCATGAGCTTCTTCGGCGTGTTCTTCGCCGCCGTGGCCCTTGGTGGCTTGCGCCATGAAGACCATCGTCAGCATACCGAACACAAACGCCTGGATCAGCCCAATGAAGAACTCAAACATCAAGATAAACGATGGCGCGAACACACCCACCATCGATGAAATCAAGAACAGCAGCACCGCGCCCGCGAACATATTGCCGAACAACCGGAAGGCAAACGAGAGGATTTTGGCAAACTCCGAGATCAGTTCCAAAACGCCTACCAGGAAGTCCATGACCCCGAAGAAGGGTTTCTTGAACAGGTTGGTGACGTTGAAGAACTTGAGCAAATAGGCCGGGCCCTGGGCCTTGAAACCAATCACCTGGATGGCCACCACGGCGATCAACGCCAGAGCCACGGTGAAGTTCAGGTCGGTTGGAATGCCACGGAAGAATGGAATGATCCCATAGTCGCCCTTGCCCGGCAGCAAAGTCACCACGCCCGCCCCCAACTCTTGGATGGCATGACCATCGCCGTGGGTCTCGTGCAGCACGCCAAACGTCTCCGCAATCGGGATCAATTTGGCCATATTGCCCACCAGCACCAATATGACGATGGTAGCAAACCAGGGGAAGATCGTCTTGGTGTACTTGCCAGCCGTGGTCTCGGTCAGGTTATAGAGCGCTTCGACCGCCATTTCCATCACCGCGCCAATGCCCTTGGGGGCCAACGCATTGGCCCGCACCGCGTTGCGCACGCCCAGCGCCAGCAGCACAATCAGAAGGTCTACCAGAACCATCATGATCAGGGTGTTGGTCAGGTAGAAATCGCCCAACACCGGCAAGCTGAACAGCGGATCGTGGGAAACGTTTTCAGGCGCAACCTGAATGTGCGGGAGCACTGGTGCAATGAAGGACACCGAAACAATGTTCAAGATGATCAGCAACAACACCCACCAGCGGTGTTTTATGCCGAGCGGACCCGTTCCTTTAAAAAGGTTTGCCAATTCCGGCCTCCTCTTCGCGTTGTTTTTCCAGATTCGCTTTAATCTTTGCCGTAGCGGAGCGGGCAATCACGAACATCAAAATCAATGAGATCGGGATGCTCACAAACACCAACACCAACGTGATCACCGGCTTCGTTTGAAATTGAGCGTCCAGCCACAACCCGCCAAATACCGCCACCAGAATAATGACCAGGGTCAGGCAGCCAACTTGCCCCACCACCCCTGCCAGGGTTAAATTCAACCAATACTGACTGGATTTGGGTTGTGGATTCAGGTTTCCGCTCATCGTGCAAAATTATACTATATCTGGAGTTAATCCGTCAAATAAAGCAAGGAATGTGTACAAAAACGACCCTAAGGGTTTTCCGAAACCCTTAGGGTCTGCTTAAAGCATCTTAGAATAAGCTCTCCGCCGCCGCGGTGGCCCAGCTATACCACGGCCCAAAGATCACGCCCAGGAAGATCATCCCCGCCGCGCAGGCCAGCAGCGCCGTGCGCCAGGCGGGAGTCATGGGCAATGGTTGTTCGTCCGCGCCCGGGCGATACATGATCTTCATCACCGTCAGGTAGTAGTACAAGCCGATGACTGAGGTAATCACGCCTACAAAGGCCAGCCAGTATTGCCCGGCTTGCACCGCGGCGCCGAACACCAGCAGCTTGCCGAAGAAACCGCTCAACGGGGGCACGCCGCCCAACGAAAGCAGCGCCAGCAGCATGGCCAGCGCCACGGCCGGGTTGCGCTTGCCCAGTCCGGCGTAAGCATCCAGGTCGTCCGAGCCCACCTGCCGACCCACCAGCCAGACAATGCCAAAAGCCGCCAGGTTGGTCACCAGGTAAGAGGCCAGATAATATACCACCCCGGTCATGCCCAGTTCGTTACCCGCCGCCACGCCCACCAGGATATACCCGGCCTGAGCGATGGACGAATACGCCAGCAAGCGCTTAATATTGCGCTGCACCAGGGCCAGCACGTTCCCCAAGATCATGCTGATGGTCGCCAGCACCGCGATCACCACCGTCCAGAAAGGCAGCGATTCGGGGAACACAGCCAGCAGCACCCGCGCCAGAACGGCAAAGCCCGCCGCCTTGGAGGCCGTGGACAGGAACCCCGCCACGGGCGTAGGCGCGCCTTCATACACATCCGGAGCCCAGAAATGCAGCGGGGCCGCCGACACTTTGAAGCCAAAGCCCACCAGCACCAGCAAGGCCAGCCCACCCATCAACACCGGCGGAACCGCCCCGGCCTCCAGCGCGCCGGCCAGTTCATACAGCCCGGTCGTGCCGCTGAACCCCCACAGCAAGCTAAACCCGTACAACATCACTGCCGAGGTCATGGCCCCAAACAAGAGATACTTGATGCCCGCCTCCACCGACTTTTGATCCAACACCCTGAACCCGGCCAGAACGTACAGCGGAATAGAGGTGGTCTCAATCGCCAGGTAGAGCATGATCAGGTTGGCCGATCCGGCCATCAAACACATGCCCAACGTGGAGATGACCAGCAGCAAGTAGAATTCACCGGCGTGCTTTCCCGACTTTTCCGTGGCCACCAGCGCGGTCAGCGCGGCTCCCACGGTAAAGATCAGGCGGAAAGTGAAGGTCAGCCAATCCTGGCGGAGCATCCCGCCAAACAGCAGGACCGGCTCATTGCCGGGGCGCGAAAATATCACCCCCGCCCCAGCCGCCACCAACAGCCCCACGGCGGTAATCCAACCCAGGACCGCGTTTTCCCGGTCGCGCCAGACCAGGTCCAACACCAAAACCAGCACTGCCAGAACGATCAGCGCGATTTCTGGCAAAACTGCCGTGATCATCGAGAGTTCGAAGGCTCCGGTCACCTATGCACCTCCCACCAGCGCCAGGATTTGGTTCACGCCGGATTCGATCATCGTTGTCATCAGACTGGGGAACACCCCAATCGCCACCATCAGCAAGGCCAGCACGCCCACCACGATTTTATCCATCACCGATATATCCCCCACGGACTTCTCATGGGCCTCGGGCAGCTTGCCAAAGAACACACGTCGCATGACCAGCAGGATGTAGCCCGCGGTGATGATCACGCCCAGAATGGCGATGATGGCTACCAACGGCAGCACGCGCCAGGCCCCCATGAAGATGGGGAATTCGGCCACAAAGCCCGAAAAGCCCGGCATGCCCATCGATACCAGACCCGCCACAATGAAACCGATGGCCGCGACCGGCATCTTCTGAAACAGTCCTCCCAGCTCGCCAATCGCGCGGGTGTGGGTGCGGTCATAGACCATACCGACCACAGCAAAGAAGAGAGCCGTCATGATGCCGTGCGAGAACATTTGCATGCCCGCGCCCAGCAAACCATCCCGCGAAAGCGTGGCAAAGCCGATCAGCACCAGACCCATGTGCGACACCGAAGAAAAACCGATGACATACTTGAAATCGGTTTGGATCAAGGCGATGAACGCCCCATAGACCACATTGATGGTACCCAAAGCCAGGATCAACAATGACCAGTAGCGCGCGCCTTCGGGCAGCAGCATGATGGCCACGCGCAGCGCGGCAAAGGCTCCCACCTTCATTTCCACGCCCGCCAGCAGCATCGAGATGGCCGTCGGAGCGGCCACGTGCCCATCGGGGGCCCAGGAATGGAAGGGGAAGATGCCGCCCAGCACGGCAAAGCCGCCAAACACCACCAGGAACCAGGTTTGCTGGAAGGCCATCGAGAAACCTGCTTTCTCCAGCGCCAGCATGTCGAAGGTGTTTTGCCCAGCGGCAAAGTACATGGCCAACACACCCACCAACGAGATGACCGAACCGATGAACAGATACAGGGTCAGCTTCATCGAGCCATAGTCGCGGGTTTTGGGCGAGCCCCAAATGGCAATCATCAGGTATTTGGGGAACACGGCCAGTTCATAGAAGAAGAACAACATGAACAGGTCGAGCGAGCAGAACACACCCTGCACGCTGGCTCCCAGGAACATCATGAACGAGAAGAATTCGCGGGGACGGTCATCCACTCGCCAGGAAACCATCGTGCCGGCCGTGATGACCAGCGCGCCCAGCAGCACCAGTGGAATGGACATGCCATTCACACCCACGTAATACGAGATACCCAGGGCCGGCAGCCAGGGCACGCGCTCCACAAACTGGTAGCCGCCTTGCGCCAGATCGTACCCGGCGTATACGATGACGGCCAGCACCAGGGAAAGCACGCCCGCCCCCAGGGCGATCCCTTTGGCAGCCAATTTGCGGTCAGCCGGAAGCGCCAGGATTAGCAGCCCGGCGGCCAGGGGGAGGAAGATGATCAGGCTAAGAATAGGAAATCCCATCCTGCGCTCCTTAGAACCACATGCTCACGGCGCGGTTGATGATATCGAGGATCCAACCCGGCCAAACGCCAATCACGACGATCAGGACCATCAGCGGCGCAATGACCAGGATCTCACGGAAGTTAATTTCGCTCAGGTGGCCTTTCCACTCCTCATTGAGCGGCCCGTGCAACACCTTCCACAACCCCTTGAGGGTGTAGGCTCCGGTGAAGAACAATCCAATCATCGAGAGTGCCGTGGCTACCTTCAACACCGGCCACGCGCCCCGCACCACCAGAAATTCCGACACAAAGCCGTTCAGGCCGGGCAACCCCAGCGAGGCCATCGACACGAAGATCAAGATCGTGCCGTAGACCGGCAACAGCGCCCACAACCCACCAAACTTGTTCAGGTCGCGGGTGTGCGCCCGTTCGTAGATCACGCCGACCAGGAAAAACATCCCGGCCGAGTACAGCCCGTGATTGAACATCTGCAGCACAGAACCGTTCAGGGCAATCACCGCGTCGTCGGTTCCAGCCGCCGCGGCCATGGCCGCGATGCCCAGCATGACAAAGCCCATGTGGTTGATCGACGAATAGGCTACCAAACGCTTGAAGTCATTTTGCCCAAAAGCCCCAAACGCGCCGAAGATTATCGCCAGGGTGGCCAGCGCCGCCAACCAACCCGCGTATTGTTCCGATTCCGCCGGGTAAAGCGGCAGCACCAGGCGGATGAAGCCAAACGCGCCCAACTTGAGCAGCACGCCCGCCAGGATCATGGAACCGGCCGTGGGCGCCTCGGTGTGCGCATCCGGCAGCCAGGTGTGGAAGGGCCACACCGGCACCTTGACCGCGAAGGCAATCACGAAAGCCCAAAAAGCAATCGATTTCACCGTGGTCAGGGGCATTCCAAACAAGACATTGCCCGCCGCCTGATAGTTCGGCCACAGTTCCAACAACTTGGGCAAATCGAACGTGCCCGTGAGCACGCCGATCATTTGCGTGGCCAACAGCAAGCCCAGCGACCCACCCATCGTGTACAGGATGAACTTGAGCGATGCGTAATTGCGCTTTTCGCCGCCCCACTGGCTGATCAGGAAGTACATCGGCACCAGGCCAATCTCCCAGAAGACGAAGAACAGCAGCAGGTCCAACGAAATGAACACGCCCAACATGCCTGTTTCGAGCACCAGGAACAACGCCATGAAGGCTTTAACCTTCTCGCTAACGGAGAAAGACGCCAGGATGGAAATGACCGTCAGAAATGTGGTCAATACCACCATCGTCAAGGCAATGCCGTCCACGCCCACGTGGTAGCTGGAGCCGATGGCCGGGTACCAGTTGGCCTGCTCGGTGAACTGGAATTTGGCCCCGGCGGGGTCAAAGCCGGCCCACAGTCCCAATGACAATCCCAAAGGGATCAGGCTGCCAAGGAGGGCCGTCCAGCGCAAGGCCTGCTTGTTGCCCGAAGGGACCAACAGCACCACCAGCGCCACCAACGTCGGCGAGAAGAGGATCAAGGTAAGCAAGTGATCGGAGATGAAGTTCATTCTCTGGCTCCCTCCCCGGCTAGGCCGCAAAGACTAAGAAGAGTACCGACGCCGCCAAGACCAGCAGCACCGCCAGCACCATATACATTTGAACGCGTCCAGATTGCGCCGGTCGCAGCGCATCGCCCGTGCGGCGCACGCCCCCGCTCAACCCGTCGGTCATGCCCTCATTCCACAAAGGAATGTCGATGTAGGTGCGGATCAGGCGGCCCAGGGCCAGGGCAACCTTGCCGATCCCTTCGATGAATCCGTCCAGCAAGCCCTTATCGATCCACCGGTAGGTGAACACCTCTGAAATCCATATCGCCGGGCGGATGAACACATCCCGGTACAACTCATCGATGCCGTACTTGTACTTGAAGACCTTATAGACAAAACCCAACCGCGACAACGGATCGGGGCTGCCCTGCTTCACATTGCGATACACCAACCAGCCCAGGTACAGGCCCCCCAACGCCACTACCAGTGAGGTGAGCAAGGGAACAATGCTCTCGGCGTGGTGAGCCTCCTCGGGCAACATGCTGCCCACAAACTCGCCAAACCAGTTGGGAATCAAGCCGCCCAGCACGGGGAACTTCTGGGGAATGCCAGCCCAGCCAGCGCCCACGGCGAAGACCGCCAGAATGGCCAGCGGGACCACCATCACGGCCTTGTTCTCCGTGGCGTGTTCGGCGCTCCTGGTGCGCGGTTTGCCCAGGAAAGTCAAGGTAATCTGGCGCATGGTGTAGAAAGCGGTCAGCAGCGCCGAAAACGCCAGCGTGCCAAACACCCACCAGTTGTGTCCGCCAAACGCCCCGGTCAGAATCTCATCTTTGGACCAGAACCCAGCCGTGACCAACGGGAAGCCCGAAAGGGCCAGCCCGCCAATCAGGAAGGTCCAGAAGGTCACCGGCATCTTGTCCTTCAACCCGCCCATGTTGTACATATCCTGGGGGTCGATCTTTTCGCCGGTGTGCAGCACGCCGTGCTCCATGCCGTGGATGACCGAGCCCGAGCCCAGGAACAACAAGGCCTTGAAGAAGGCGTGCGTCACCAGGTGGAACACCGCCGCCACGTATGCGCCCACCCCCAGGGCGGCGATCATGTAGCCCAACTGCGAGATGGTCGAATAGGCCAGGACGCGCTTGATGTCGTTTTGCGCCAGAGCAATGGTCGAGGCAAATAAAGCCGTGAACGCGCCGATGAAGGCCATCACCGTCATGGCCGAGGTCAGCTCTTCGCCCACCCGCCCCGCCGAAACCAGCGGGAAGATGCGCACGGCCAGGAACACGCCCGCCGAAACCATCGTCGCCGCGTGGATCATGGCCGAGACCGGCGTGGGGCCTTCCATCGCGTCGGGAAGCCATACGTGCAGCGGGAACTGTGCGCTCTTGCCCACCGTGCCGATGAACAGCAGCACGCCCAAAAGGCCGGCCAGCGAAAGCCCCAACACGCCCGAATCAACCGCGGCCAGTTGGGCCAGGGTTTCGGGGTTGCCCAGAACCTCGTGGAAGTTCAGGCTGCCCGTCGCCGAGTACAACCCCACGATTCCCAGCAGCATGAATACATCACCCACGCGGGTGGTCAAGAAAGCCTTGACGCCAGCGTTGCGGGCTGATTCCTTGCCGTACCAAAAGCCGATCAGCGCATACGAGCAAAAGCCCATGATTTCCCAGGCGATGTAGAACAAAAGCAGGTTATCGCTCACCACCAGCAGGAACATGGCAAAAGCAAACAGGCTAATCAGCGCGAAGAAGCGCGAGTACATCGGCTCAATCGAAGGCACTTTGTGAGAATGCTTTTTGTCGCCCACGGTCGCGCCGTGCGGCGGCAAACCGGGCCGGTCATGGTCACCCTTGGGCTGCCCAAAGTTGTGATAGCCCACGCTGTAGATAAAGATCATCAACACGGTCCAGGCCACAAAGAACAACGTCACCGCGCCAACCGGATCGATCATCACCCCCATCTTGAACCACTGGTCGGCCATCGGCAGCCAATCGATGCTTGCCATGAAGGGTTTTTCGGCCAGCCCGTGCTGTCCAACCGCCCGCGCAAACACGATCATGCTGCCCAGCCAGGTCACGCCTGCTCCAGCCAGCGCGACCGAATGGCTGAGCGCTTTGCTGCGGTTGGTGAACAAAACAATCAACAGGAAGGCTACCAACGGCGGAAGTGGAAGGAGCCAGATTAAGGATTCAGTGCTCATCATTCCTCCCCTAGCCCTTCAGCATGTCCATCTCGTTGGCGTTCACGGTTTGGCGGCGGCGGTAAGCCGAAATGATCAACGCCAACCCCACCACTGCTTCGGCGGCGGCGGCCACAATCACAATGGCCACAAACACCTGTCCATCCGCTTTCGGCGCCCACAGATAGCGCCAGAAGGCCAGCAGGTTGATGTTTACGGCGTTCAACATCAACTCCACGCCCATCAGGATGGTCACCGCGTTCTTGCGGGCCAGCACGCCAAACAAACCGATACAGAACATACAGGCTGCAAAGATCAAGTACCACGAAAGTGGGATCACGCTCCCCTCCTTCTATCAGGATGCGCCGTTACTTGCGCAGATCACCCGCTACGTAAATTGCGCCAATCAGGGCCGCCACCAGCAGCAGCGAGGCCACCTCGAACGGCACCAGGAACCCATCCGGCGCGGTCAGCGCCAATCCCAGCGCGGCAATGTTCTCTCCGCCCTCGGGCAAAGCCCGCGCCGGGCTCGAGAAATCCGCCCAGCGCGATAACAAATACACCAGCCCCGCCAAGAGTCCGCCAGCGGCGATCAGCGCCGCCGGCCAGCCTTTGTTCAGTCGGCCCGGATCATCTTCCATCGAGCGCCGGGTAAGCATGGCGGCGAATATGATCAGAATAGCAATCGCGCCGACATACACTGCGACCTGAACGACGGCAAAGAAGCTGGCTTCCAACGTGGCGAAAATCGCCGCCACGCCCACCAGGGCTAATATTAACCACAACGCGGCGTGCATCACGCGCCTGGCAGTCACGACCATCACCGCCGAAGCCAGGGTCACCGCTCCAATCAACAGAAAAACTACTTGCAGTCCGGTCATCGTTTCGCTCCGCGGTCAAGATTAGGCAGAGATATCTTCATGATGCGGGGTCGCCAGAGGGCGCACCTTGCCGACAATGGCCCGCTTGGGCGCGGCTCGCTTGCCCGCCACGCTGAAGAACACCACCAGCAGGACGGCGTTTACCACGAACAACACCACCGCTTGCAAGGCCGGAATACCAGCCAGCGGATTGGCGAGGAGGGCTGTGGCGATTAACGAAGCCAGCGCCAGCGGGGTCAACAGCTTCCAGTTGAAGTCCATCATCTGATCGATGCGGAAGCGCGGCAGCGACCCGCGGAACAAAATCACCAGGAAATACACTATGAAGGTCTTGATCACCAGGTAGATGAAGCCCAACAACGGATAGGTTTCCGCGCCCGGCCCACGCCAGCCGCCCAGGAACAACGTGGAGAACAGCAGCGAGATGGTGAAGGCATGCAAGAACTCGCCCACAAAGAACATGCCAAACTTCAAGCCCGAATATTCTGTGTTGAAACCCGCCACCAACTCTGATTCAGCTTCCACCAGGTCAAATGGCGCGCGTCCGGCTTCTGCCACAGAGGTGATGAAGAAAATCACCGCCGCCGAAGGCAAGATCAAGATGAAGGGAATATTCTGCGCCTTCACCAGATCGTTAATGCCCAGCGAGCCGGTCAGCATGACCGGCATGAGCAGCGAGATCACCATCGGCACTTCGTAAGAGATCAACTGCGCCACCGAGCGGAATCCACCGATCATGGCGTATTTGTTGTTGGAACCCCACCCCGCCAGCAAGAAGGACAGCGCGCCCAACCCGCCCGCCGCTATGATATACAATAGCCCAACGTTGAGGTTTACGCCCATGATTGTCGCCGAGAAGGGGATCACGGCCCAAATCAACAACACCGCCCCCACCGACAACACCGGGGCCAGGTTGAAAGGCAGCCAGTCCACGCCAATCGGGGTGATGTATTCCTTGACGAAAATCTTGAGCATATCCGCAAAGGGCTGGATGATGCCCCAGGGACCCACCCGGTTGGGGCCAAAGCGGTCCTGGATGCGCCCGATCAACTTGCGCTCGTACCAGATGAGGAAAATGACAAACAGCATCGCCAGGAGCGGCATCAGCGCCGCGCCCAGGGCAGTCAGGACGAAGTCGGCCCCCGCGGGAGCCATGCCCCAGCCCAACAGAACACCGCGCAGCCACTCGGCAATGAACGCTACCGGATCATACCAGAAACTCATTCTGACCCTCCTCTCTTATACCCATTCCAGGGCGCGCTTGCGCCAGGCGTATAACAGACCGCCCAGCAGGATCAGAATGAACAACACCCCTTCCACAATGGCAAACAACTTCATCTGGTTGTAAGCCACCGCCCAGGGGAAAAGCAGCACCATTTCGACATCGAAAACCAGGAAGACCAGAGTAAAGATGTAATACTGGGCCTTAAACTGGATCCAGGTCGGGCCGACCGTCTCAATACCGCATTCATAAGTTGAATTTTTGATCGGGTTTGGCTTTTTTGGCGCTAGCACTCCGGCGATAGTGATTGCCGCGGCAGGCAAAAACATGGCAACCACAAAGAAGATGCCCACAAACAACCAGTCATTCAACATATGCGCTCCTATGAGGGGTGGGGCTGATATTTTTGTTGTCGCTGCCTTTCCCC
>CAYOHX010000042.1:15740-37150 GCA_964403875.1 uncultured Anaerolinea sp.
TATTCCGCGGGAAGGAAAAAACTTGCCAACCACAAAGACTATGCCCACAAACACCCTGTCATTCAACAAATCCGCCCCTTGAGGTCTGGGGCTGATATATTTGTTGTCGCTGACTTTCCCCAATCCAGGAAGTTGTCAACGCGCAGACCGTTATTAGAGTAAATAGACTAAAAAGGGTCAAACTGACCATTAGAATTTTATCATAGAATGACCGGTGACCATCCGGATTGGCTCAGTTTGACAAAAAATAGGGTTCTTTCCAATTCATTGTACAAAAGAACCCCCAAGAATTCAACTCAATCGCAGCCTAAGGGCTCCTGCTGCCGCCAGCAACAGCCCCGCTCCGGCAGCAATCCGCCACCCCAGCGGGTTCCGCACCGGAATATCCACCGGGCGGGCCATCACGGCGATCTCCTCTCCAGGCAAGTCCTGCCCCTCCACCCAAATAGTCAGCCACAACAGGCCCTGTTGACTACCCGCCGCGCTGGTTTTCACGTCCCAGGTGAAGCGCAGCGGCTGCCCCGCCAGCAATACTCCTCCGCTCTCATCCGGCTGCCCCGCCAACGCGGGTAAATCCAGACGCCCCCCTGCCGTCACCTTCAGGCCGGCGGGCTGCTCGCCGGCGGTAATTTCTAACCGCACCTGGCCCGCTTCCCCTACACGCAAAAAGGCCGGCCACTCCACCACCAGCGTCCGCCCCGGCATCTCAAAGGTCCGCCCATCCAGCGAATGTAGGGGGCCAAAGGGCAGAACCACTGATTTCGTTCCTGGTGGCAGGAAGCTTACCACCAGCACACCAAGCATCGCTACACTCCAGGCCAGGAGCAGCCATTTCCACGGTCGTGTCTGCTTTTTGGGGCTTCGTTTTTTCATGGGCTCCATTATAAGGGAAGATAACATCCTTCCAAGAGCCTTTTATCAACGAAAAGCCCCGACAGGTTTCGAAACCTGTCGGGGCTGAGATTTTTCAACACAATTTCGGGCTATTCCGCTTTACCTTCCAGGGCAGCCAGCAACTGCTCGGCTTCTTCCACGCTGATCTTGTGGTCTTGCAGCATCCGCAAGATCAGCAAGCGCTCCTCCACCGAAACCACCGGCTTTTCGGGTCGGGGCGCCGAAGGCGCGGCAGGCGCCGTGGGGTGCGTTGGATGGATCGGCGGCACAGGCGGCACCGGCGCGTTCGGCCAGCGCACATCGTCCCAAACATGCCCAACGTGCCCCAGGTGACCGGTCTGCTGTTCAATCCGCTCCATCGCCGCCCGCACGCGCTCCTCCGCCCGCCGAGCCGCTTCTTCAGACCGCTGGCGAATCCGTTCCTCAAACGAGGTCTGCCACTCATTCCACGGCTCAAAGCGCCCTGTTTCCCAGCGCACCCAGCGCTCCTGCAAACGCCCAAAGAACGCCTCCAAATGGTCGCTCTTCCAGGTTTCGTCACTGATCCGCACATCTCCCCCCGAGCGCAGCTTGATGGGGGTCACGCCGGCGCCTAAGGTCAGCAGGTAATCCTTTTCGTCGATACGCGATACCTTTCCGCCCAGCGAAACGCGCACCGAGGCGCCGCCACTCGAGGCTTCAATCCGCGCGTCTGCCTCCGGCGACACAAACAGGAAGATATCTCCGCCCGAGCGCAAGCTCACTTCCTCGCCCGTGGTCTTGCCCAGCCCCAGGTGCAAATCGCCACCCGAACGGACCTGAACGCCGCCGCCAAGCACGCCCAGCAAGCAGTCGCCCCCAGCCGATTCGCACATCACCGGCCCAGACAAATCCACGCCCTCAAAACTGCCCCCAACGCGCTTGACCGTCAGGCTGGCTTGAATGCCCCGCGCATACACTTCGCCACCCACTTTTTCGATCGTCACCGCCTGGCAGCTTTGAATGCCCAAATTGCCGCCCACTTTGACGATTTCCAGATTTCCAGTCAGGTCGCTAATCAAGGCATCCCCGCCCACTTTCTCCACCTGCACGCGCAGGCCGGCGGGAACCTTGACGATGGCGCTATCTTTAATGACGACCCACAGACAGTTCGCCTCGTTATCGAACCGCACCAGTCGCCGGTCACGGATGGCCACCTGAATCTCCGTGCCCTCGTATCCGCGCACGTACACATCCCCACCCGAGCGAATACCGATCAAAGGGGTTGCCGCCATGTCGAAGGGATAACTCATCAGTTCCATATCTACCTCCCATCCATCTCATCCCCTATCCGCATCGAGGAGCTTTCATCCGGGATAGGTTTTATTTTATAAAACTATCATATCATATTTTATTAATAAGTCAAGGGTTAATATTTAGTATTATTCATTAACATGTTTAATTTTCTTGATTATTATTTGAATTTATTAATATAACAACTTAATATTATTAAAGCCCACAGATTAACGCCCGGCGCAACCAGAAAAGATCAGGGGATTGGGCAACAGTTCACCCAATCCCCTGATCTTTAACGAACAATCTTCCAACCCCATCACGCGAAAGGTTACTTCCCCGCTCGCTTGGCCTGCTGCCAGAGCGCTTCCATTTCATCCATCGACAAATCCGACAGGGTCCGCCCACTGCTCTTTGCGCCTTGCTCAATATGCCGGAAGCGTTCATAGAAACGCTGGCTGGCCTTGCGCAACGCCGTCTCCGCGTCCACCTTATACCAACGCACCAGGTTGACCACCGCGAAGAGCAAGTCCCCCAGCTCCTTTTCCAGTTCCTCCCCCTCCGCCTCGCTCACTTCGCGCCATTCTTCCATCACCTTCTCGCGCACCCCAGCCACATCGGTCCAATCGAAACCCACATGCGCAGCGCGACTTTGGTAGGCCTGGGCGCGCTTCAAAGCCGGCATGGCCTTGTTGACCCCATCCAAAATACCCTTCTCGGTTTCTTTGCCGTTTTGCTTGCGCTCTTCTTCCTTGATTTTCTCCCAATTGCGCAGCACGCCTTGGGTTCCGTCCACGTTCACCTCGCCAAATACATGCGGATGCCGGCGCACGATCTTGCGGTGAATGCCCTGGATCACCTCGGCCATGTTGAACAGGCCCTCTTCGCTGCCAATCTGGCTGAGCATGGTGACCAGCAAGAGCACATCCCCCAACTCCTCGCGCACCCCGTCTGGGTCCTCAGCATCCAACGACTCGAGGGCTTCATACACCTCATCCAGGAGCTGCGCGCCCATGCTTTGTAAGGTCTGCTCCTTGTCCCACGGGCAACCATCCGGCGCGCGCAAATGAGCCACAATCTCCTGGAAGCCCTCCAATGAGGTGTCGCTGTCCAGCGGTGGCACATACAGCGCCGTCAACAAGCCGATGTTGCGGCTGCGGTCGATCTCATAAAGAGACAGCTCTTCCACCAACTCCTCCGCTGTCCCCGCCGCATGCACCAGCCGTACCGGGTGCCGGTCCGGGTACACCGCGTTGAGGGTCAGTTTGACATCCGAAGCAATCGAGCGCGAATAGATCTGGGCTACCAAAACCGCGCAATCGGGTGGGAAGTTGGGCATGTGCAAGCTACCCAATTCCAACGCATCCACCAGCGTCAGGCGCGGGTAAGGGTCCAGCCGCAGCGCGGTAAAGGTCGGTTCGAGGAAGCTGATCCCTTCGATGACCCTCACCGGCAGCCCCTCGGTTTTGGCCCGCCTGACAATCTCTGGGGCGGTCGACTCGGCCACGAAGGGATGCCCCGGCACGGCATAGGTCACGCCCTGTTCTCGGCGGCCCAGCGCCAACACGCGCTCCACAATTTCGGCGTATACCGCCTCGAATTGTTCGCCCTGATCGTACAGTTCATCAAACGAATGCACGATCAGGCCCTCTGGAAAACCCGCCACGGTGGGGTGCTGCCGCGTTCGCAAATAGACCTCATCCAGCCCAACCAACCAATCCCAGGCCTGGCGAGTCAACTGGCCCGCATCCCCAGGGCCCAAGCCAACAATGACAATACCGCGTTGATTGTTCATAGATACCTTCCTGATGGTTCTTTTGGTGTCGCCGTGGCAGGCCCCGCGTTTCAAGGAGGATATCGACCAAGCCGACCTTCCATCCAAAAAATGCGGGGGGCACCCGTCTATTTTCCAAGGAACCTGTTTGAATGTTTACCCATTTTACCAGCGGGACACGCCTTCTCGCAAACGTCATTGGCCGGGCTTTCACCCAGGCTGACCCAGAAAAACAAAAGCGTTTTGCCCCAGGCTTTCGCCAGGGACAAAACGCTGAAAAGGCAGGTCGGATCGTTGGCCCGGGAAGATAATCTCCCAGCCACGCATCCTTGCGAATTAACGCTTGGTGTAGGTGGGGGCCTTGCGGGCGCGCTTGAGGCCTGGTTTCTTGCGTTCCTTGACGCGAGCGTCGCGGGTCAAGAACCCACCCTTGCGCATGACCGGAGTCATCTCGGTTCCGAACATTTTCACCAGTGCGCGGGCAACACCCAACTGCACGGCGTCAGTCTGACCAGTCACGCCGCCGCCCTTCACCACCACGGTGATGTCCAGACTGGAGCGATCCTGGCCCGAGGCCATTACCGGGGCCAAAATGGTATCCACATCGCCCAAGCGGGTAAAGTAAGCTTCACCCGGCTTGTCATTGACGATGAACTTGCCGTCCCCGCTCATCACACGCACGCGCGCGGTAGCTTCTTTTCGGCGACCAATCCCTTCGTAATACTGAACGGACATATAGCTTACGCTCCTTTATGCAACCGGCGTCGGGTTCTGAGCTTCATGAGGATGCTCGTTCCCGGCATAAATTTTCAATTTCTTGATCAGCTTGCGGCCCAGCTTGTTGTGCGGGAGCATACCCCACACCGCATCACGAATGACGCGGTCGGGATAGGTCTTCATCTGGTCGCGCAGGCTGACGCTCTTCAACCCACCCGGATAGCCCGTGTGGCGATGATAAATCTTGGTCGTCTCGCGCTTGTTGGTCAGGCGCAGCTTGGCGGCATTTACAACCACCACGAAGTCGCCCATATCCACACCCGGGGTGTAGGTAGGCTTGTGCTTGCCCAACAAGAAACGGGAAATCTGGGTCGCCAGGCGTCCCAGCCCCTGATCATCGGCATCCACCAGAATCCAATTGTATTCTGGGGTACCTTTTATAACAAACGTTTTCTCCACTGCCATAGTTTCACCTTGCCAAAACTCTGTTCAGCTTAGATGCCATAACGCACTTCCCAGAGAACCAGTCCCTGAGGGGCCGCCAAACCAGGAGGTAACGGTCGAGCGTGCAGGAGTGCCTCTTCGATCGCTTCCAGACTCAACCGGTTCTGCCCGGCCTGTACCTGGACGTACACCATACGGCGCACCATGTGGTACAGAAAGGCATTGCCCCGGACTTCAAAGCGCAGTTCGTCTCCTTCGGCTTCCCAGCCACAAGAGAACATTTCGCGCTCTGTGCTGCCACCGGCGCGCGGCGGATTTCCAAACGCCGCGAAATCATGCCGGCCAACCAGCCGTTGGGCCGCCGCCTGGAGCAGGTCTAACCCTGGAACGGGCCAGACGCGCCAAGCAAAACGTTCGCGCAGTGGGTCGCGGTGAGGTGAAAGGTAGATCCGGTAGCGGTAGCAGCGTTCTCGCGCGTCGTAGCGCGGATGAAAATCTTCCGTCGCCACTTCGGCGCTCTTCACAGCCACATCCTCCGGCAGGTGCGCGTTCAACGCCATCACCAGCGCTTCGGTCGGATGCGGCCATTCCAGATCAAACGCCGCCACCTGCCCTGCCGCGTGAACGCCCGTATCCGTGCGCCCCGCCGACAAGATCGTCCGCCCACCCCAGTTTAACCCGCGTAACGCGTTTTCCAATTCGGCTTGAACAGTGCGAGTCGTCCCTTGCCGCTGGAATCCCTGGAAGTGCGTGCCATCATAAGCAAGAATAACTTTGTAATGTGCCATTCCGATCGCGAATGATCGGACTTACGCCAGAGAGGGCTTAGCCCTCGACCAGCTCGAGTAAGACCATCTCGGCCGCGTCCCCAAGGCGGGGGGCCAGGCGCAACATGCGGGTATACCCACCGTTGCGGTTGGCAAAGCGCGGGGCGATGTCATCGAACAGTTTGCGCACGGCGTCAGCGTTGCCCAACTGGGCAGCGGCCTGGCGACGAGCGTTCACTTTGCCCATCTCGCTGGCGCCGCTGCTGTTGCGGGCCAGGGTGATCAGGCGTTCCGCGTCACCGCGGATGGCCAAAGCCTTGGCGCGGGTGGTCTGAATGCGCTCGTGTTCAAAGAGCTGCATGATCAGATTCCGACGCAGGCTGTTGCGTTGATCTTTACTTCGTCCAAGTTTAAAACCAGCTACCTGGTGTCGCATAAGTGCTTACTCCACAGTTTTTTCGTCGTGAAGGAAACCCTTCTCGACCATCTTTAGGCGCAGTTCGTCCAGGCTCTTCTCGCCAAAGTTGCGAATGGACATCACTGCCTCATCGCCCTTCTCGAGCAGATCCAGAACGTCCCCGACCGTTGTAATGCCTGTGCGCTTCAAAGAGTTGAAGACACGCACCGACAAATCGAGGTTTTCAATCGGCGTCTCAGCCGCTTCGCTGGTCAGGCGAGAACCCACCACTTCCTTCTCCACGCCCATCACCAGGCTCTCTTCGCTGATGCCAGCCACAAAGCGCAGGTGATCGATGAGGATTTTCGAAGAAGTGCTCAACGCCGTCTCCGGGCTGAGGGTTCCGTCGCTCCAAATCTCCATGATCAGGCGATCGTAATTGGTGTTTTGACCAACACGCGCGGGGGCCACCGACCAGTTCACCTTTTTGATCGGGCTGTAGATCGCGTCCACCGGCAGTTCGCCAATGGGCAGGCGGCCACTGCGCTCGGAGGCGGGCGAATACCCGCGACCGCGCCCAACCGTCATATCAATTTCGAGACGCGTATTCGGATCATCCACTGTGAACAGGTACAGATCCGGGTTAACGATCTCCACCTCTGCCGGAACCTGGATATCGGCGGCCGTCACGACGCCTTCGCCGCGAACGTCCAGATGCAGGTGCGAAGTTTCGACATCATGAAGCATCAGACGTAGCTGCTTGATTTGCAGCATGACCTGAATTACGTCTTCACGCACGCCCGGAATGTCGCTGAACTCATGCAGCACATCCGAAATGCGCACCGACGTAACTGCCGCACCATCCAGGGAGGAGAGCAGAACTCGCCGCAGCGCGTTTCCGAGCGTGACACCATACCCGCCTTCCAGCGGGCCGATCACGAACTTGCCATAGTTGCGAGCTTCGGCTTCTCGTTCAACTTTCGGCGTTACCATATTACTTAGTGCAGCCACGTGTCACCCCTTCCCGAGATCCCTCGAGGAATCTGGATCTGTTGGTGTTTAGCGCGAGTAGTACTCGACGATTAATTGCTCGTTCAAATTGCCGTCGATCTCAGAGCGATCCGGCACCCGCAAAACGCGGCCCGACAATTCCTTGCCATCCCGGTCTAACCAAGAGGGGAAGGAGCGCTTGCCGACCACATCCAGCAGCTCTTTCCAATAGGTCTTCTGGCGCGAGCCTTCCTCGACCGTCACCACATCACCCACGCGAAGGATCATCGAAGCGATGTCGGCGCGGCGGCCATTGACCCGCATGTGACCGTGGTTCACCAGTTGGCGCGCCTGAGCGCGATCCACGGCAAACCCAAGGCGGTACACAACATTGTCCAGGCGCAGCTCCAGGGTTTGCAGCAGCATCAAACCGGTCAAACCGGTGCGTTTGTTGGCAATCCCAAAATAGCGGCGGAACTGGCGTTCGAACACGCCATAAACGCGGCGCGCACGCTGCTTGGCGCGCAGTTGGCGAGCGTAATCCGACTCGCGTTCACTGCGGCCCTGCTTGTTGCGGCCGTGTTGACCAGGGGCGTAACCGCGCTTTTCGAAGGAGCACTTCGGGCCATAGCAGCGCTCGCCCTTCAAGAACAATTTATCACCTTCTCGCCGGCATAATTTGCATACCGGACCTGTATACTTTCCCATATCCGTATCCTCTCTTCTTTACACGCGGCGTTTCTTGGGCGGGCGGCAGCCATTGTGGGCTATCGGCGTCACATCAGAAATCGAGCGCACCTTGATTCCCAGCGATTGCACCGCGCGGATGGCGGATTCGCGGCCAGGACCAGGGCCCTTTACGATCAGATCTGCTTCTTGCAGACCCATAGACATGGCAGCTTTGAGCGCCTGTTCGGCGGCCAAGCGAGCCGCAAACGGCGTGCTCTTGCGCGAGCCTTTGTATCCCGCGGAGCCAGAGCTGCCCCAGCAGACGGTGTTACCCTGCTGGTCTGTGATCGTGATGATCGTGTTATTGAAAGAGGCAAAGATATGAATCTCGCCTGACGTCACCGTGCGCTTCACCTTCTTGGTGGAGCCGCCACGACGTGTCGACCGTACATTTTGTGCCATACAACCTTCCTGTTTACGTTACATCCAGAAATAGGCAGATGAAACCCATCCAGGAGGAGGCCAGGCTGCCGCAGGGGAGAGGAACCCCAATTTGCCTGGCCAACCCCCGAACTGGATTTACTTCTTGCCGCCCCGGCGGCGTCCGCGACCGGCCACCGTCTTCTTGGGGCCTTTGCGAGTCCGGGAATTGGTGCGGGTGCGCTGCCCATGAGCCGGCAAATTGCGCCGGTGTCGCAGACCGCGGTAACACCCAATTTCGATCAGCCGCTTGATGTTCATCTGAACTTCGCGGCGCAGATCACCTTCTACTTTGTAGTTCTTGGAGATGAAGTCACGCAGCGCGTTCACTTCGTTCTCAGCAAGATCTTTCACCCGGATGTCCGGGTTGACGTTGGTAGCCGCCAGAATTGTCCTGGCGCGCGTTGGGCCAACACCAAAGATGTATTGCAGCCCAATTTCGACCCGCTTGTTGCGCGGAAGATCAACACCTTCAATACGTGCCATATATCCTACCCTTGCCGCTGCTTATGCTTGGGATTTTCGCAGATCACATACAGGAGCTTGCCCCGTTTGACGATCTTGCACTTTGCACAGCGCTTCTTAATAGATGGTGAAACCTTCATTCGATCGAACTCCTTCAACATGATTGCAACACACAAGCCGAAGTTTCCATTATACTTGCTGTTGCTCTATCCGTCTAGACTCAGACCACCTTTCAGTCTGCCGCCGTCAGGATCACCGGCCCGCCATCCGTCACAGCCACCGAATGCTCAAAGTGAGCGGTGGGCATTCCGTCTGCCGAGGCCACCGTCCATTCATCCGCCAGAACGCGCGTGTGATACGACTTCATCAGAACCATCGGCTCCAATGCAATCGTCATTCCCGCTTTGAGGATCATCCCTTTGCCTGGCGTACCGTAATTGGGCACCTGGGGGCCTTCGTGCATGGCCCGCCCCACCCCATGTCCGGTATATTCGCGCACAACCAGCAAGCCCCGGCTCTCAACATACTGTTGAACGGCAGCCGAGATATCGCCCACCCGGTTGTTCACACGCATCATTTCAATACCCGCGTAAAGCGCGCCTTCGGTCACTTCCAACAGGCGTTTCACCTCTGGCGCAACCTCGCCCACGGGCGCGGTGAACGCAGAATCGGCCACAAATCCTTCAAAAACCGTCCCGCAATCCACCGAAACGATATCGCCTTCCTTCAACTTGCGCCCCTTGCTGGGAATTCCATGCACCAGTTCAGCGTTCACGCTCACGCATGTGCTGGCCGGATACGGATAGGGCCCGGGGTAATTCTTGAAAGGCGAATACACGCCGTATTTCTTCAATACTTCTTCGGCGGCCGCATTGACATCCGCAGTAGACGCGCCCGGGCGGATGGCCGCCCGCGCTGCGGCCAGGGCCTCGGCGTTAATCCGCCCGGCCTGCCGCATCACGGCGAGTTCTTGCTCAGTCTTAATCGAGACCTGCCGATCCCAGCTCATCTTACGCGACCTTTCGAATTGCCGCCAGCATCAACTTGCCGACCTCTTCGATCGATTGGGTGCCGTCGACTTCCGCCAGCACGCCCTGATTGCGGTAGTATGCAATCAGCGGAGCGGTCTGCTCGCCATAAACCCGAATGCGGCGTTCCACCGTCTCAGATTTATCGTCGTCGCGCTGGTACAGCGCTCCGCCGTCGGCATCGCAAACGCCAACCTGGGTCGGCGGATTGAACTTCTCGTGGTACACGCGCCCACAGGTTGGGCAAGTCCAACGACCGCATAGCCGTTCAATCAACACCTCGGCCGGAACCGAGATATACGGTACGCAGTTCACTTTGGAACCCAGCCCCTGCAGCATCACGCCCAACGCCTCGGCCTGGGCCGGGGTGCGCGGAAAACCATCCAGCAGCACGCCCTTTTCACAGTCTGGCCGGCTGATGCGATCTTTCACCATCGCAATGGTGACGTCATCGGGAACCAGCTCGCCACGGTCCATGAAACCCTTGGCCAGTTTGCCCAGCTCGGTCTGGTTCTTCAGGTTCTCGCGGAACAAATCGCCCGAAGAAACGTGCATCAGCCCGAATTCTTTGGCAATGATCTGCGCCTGAGTGCCTTTGCCCGCGCCAGGAGGGCCTAACAAAACGATATACGTAGCCATGCGCTTACCCCTTGATCAGACTTTCCTGGTAGCCGTGCAGCTTCAGTTCCGTATCAATGATCGAGAACGTGTCGCGAACAACGCCCACCACAATCAGCAAGCCCGCCGCGGAGATCAGGAACAAGCCCGCCCGCGCGCTGGCCGGGAAGACGGCCTGGAGGATATACGGCAGCACCGCCACAAAGCCCAGGAAGAACGCGCCAGGGAAGGTAATCCGCCGCTGAACGCGAGACAGGTACTTTTGGGTTGCGGGACCGCGCACCACACCGGGGATTTGCGCGCCCTGGCGTTTGAGGTTATCACCATAATTCTGCTGTTGGAACATCGTGTCCGTGTAGAAGAAGGTGAACCCCACCACCAGGATGAAGTAAATAATCGGATAAACCGCGCCCTGGCCGCTGAAAGTGCTATACACACCCGAAGCGAAGCTGGCCACCCATTCGGTCTTCGACGCCATGAAGTAGCTGGCCACCACTGCCGGGAAGGACAGGAAAGCCTGGGCGAAGATGAGCGGGATCATACCAGCCATATTGACCATCAAGGGCAAGTTACTATGCACCGGCATGGACATGCGATTGCCCACGCGGCGACCGGGGAAGAACACCGGCACATTGCGGCGGCCCTGCTGAACAAACACAATGGCGAAGATGGTCAACACCAGAATGATGAGGATCAGCATCAGAATCCACCAGCCGTTCACCTTGTCACTCAAAATCGAGGCGAAGTTGGCCGGCATGCCCGAGACGATGCCCGCGAAGATGATCAACGACAGACCCTGCTTCGGAATACCAAACTCCGAAATCAACTGGCCCAACCACACGCCCAACATGGTCCCGCCCACCATCGAAATCAACGTCGTGATGGTCGGAATGAGGTTGGCGCCGGTCCAGCCGTAATTCGGCAGCACCGCGGTGATGTTGTTGCCAAAGTAGGTGCCGAAGATGTTGATCTGACCGATGGCCGAAAGCAGGGCCATGGGGATGGTCAGGATCATGGTCCACCGCTCCATCCATTGCTGTCCTTCACGCGGGTTCTCTTTCATCTTCCGCTCTAAAGCGGGGATGATCGGAACCAGCAGTTGCAGGATAATCTGGGCGGTAATGTAAGGATACACGCCCATCGCCAGGATCGAGAAGTTCGACATCGCCCCGCCCGACAGCAAATCCAGCAGGTTGATCAACGAAGAAGCTGCGCTCGTATTGCTGACCACTTCCCGAATCGCGTCAGGATTGATGCCAGGGACTGGGATGTTGGCAGCCAGGCGGTAAAGCACCAGCAGCAGCAAGGTATACAGCAGCTTTTGGCGAATATCCACCGACTTCCACAAGTAACGCCAGGCCGATGCGCGTTGTTTCATAACGGATCTCCTTAGAGAGATTAGGCGATCAACTCGACTTTGCCGCCCGCGGCTTCGATCTTCGCCTGCGCGCTCTTGGTCACTCGTTGAACCTTGACGGTCAGGGCAACGGACAATTCGCCGCGCCCCATAACGACTACCGGGTTGCTCTTCTTGTGCAGCATGTTCGCCTCGGCCAGGAGCTCAGGAGTCACCTCCGTGCCCGCCTGGAACTTGTCCAATTGGTCCACGTTGATCTCGTTGTACTCCACCTGGTTCGGGGGCGTAAAGCCTTCACCACGGATGAAAGGCAGGCGGCGGTAGAACGGCAGGTTGCCGCCTTGGCGGTACAGGTTTCCACCCGTGCCCGAGCGAGAACCTTCACCTTTGGTACCACGGCCAGCGGTCTTGCCCTGGCCAGCGCCAATACCAATACCCTTGCGCTTCGGCTTCTTTTTGGATCCTTCGTTAGGGAACAGATCGTGAAGCTTCATTCCTCTTCCTCAACTTTCACCAGGTGGTTCACCTTGAGCAGCATCCCGCGCAGCGTGGGCGTATCTTCCTGCACCACGCTCTGGTTCATCTTGCGCAGCCCCAGGGCGCGCAAGGTGGCCTTGTGCTTCTCAGAGTAACCAATCCCGCTTTTAACCAGTGTAATCTTCAACTTCTTGGGTTCGTTGGACTCAGTCATTCTTCTTCCTCCGCTCCCAGAAGGGGGTCACGTCCTTCACCGGCTTACCCCGGCGCGCGGCTTCTTCCTCGGGGAATTTGAGCTGGTCAAGGGCAGCGAAAGTCGCCTGCACCACGTTCAACACGTTGGCGCTGCCCAGCGATTTGGTCAAGATATCGCGGACACCAGCCGCCTCCAGCACGGCGCGCACGCCGCCTGCCGCAATAACGCCCGTACCGGGCGAAGCGGGTTTGAGGAGCACTTTCGCGCCGCACACCGTGCCCAACACTTCGTGGGCAATGGTGGTGCCGGTCAGGCCCACTTTGCGCATGTTTTTGTGCGCGTGTTCGGTGGCTTTCCGCATGGCCTCGGGCACGGCGTTGGCCTTGCCAACACCCAACCCAACCCGGCCATGATTGTCGCCGGTCACCACGGTCACCCGGAAGGAGAACCGCCGGCCACCTTTGACCACCTTGGCGACGCGCGCAATTTCGATCACGCGCTCGTCATATTGCTGCTCTAAGCTTTGATATTCCATCTCCATAGTTCGGGCCCTCTTGTTTCCTAGAACTCCAGGCCAGCCTGGCGAGCCGCATCGGCCAGAGCTTTCACCCGGCCAATATATTGATATCCGCCGCGGTCAAACACCACCGTGGTGATGCCTTTTTCTTTGGCGCGTTCAGCCACCAGTTCGCCAACCTTCTTGGCCTGCTCGGTTTTGGTGAGCCCGACCAGTTTCGCGCGGAGTTCATGATCCACGCTCGAGGCAGCAACCAGCGTGTGTCCGGCCTGGTCATCAATCACCTGCGCGTAAATATCGGACAGGCTGCGGAAGACGTTCAGGCGCGGGCGTTCTGGCGTGCCGTGCACCGTCAGGCGCACGCGGCGATGCCGGCGAAGGCGAGATTCAGCACGAGTTCGTTTTGCCATGTCTACACCTACTTCTTGCCCTTGCCGCCCTTACCGGACTTACCGGCCTTGCGGCGAATCTTCTCACCCAGGTAATGGATGCCCTTGCCCTTATAGGGTTCGGGCGGTCGGATCTTGCGAATATCCGAGGTCACCTGGCCAATTTGTTCGATGTCACAACCCATCACCTTGATCTGGCGGACTTTCTCGTCCACTTCGTAAGTGATGCCGGTTGGAGGTTCGAGAACCACCGGGTGGGAGAAGCCCACGTTCAACACGAGGTTTTTACCATCCATGTTGGCGCGGTACCCCACACCATCGATCTCCAGAACCTTGGTGAAGCCGGTCGAAACGCCGGTCACCATATTATTCAACAACGCGCGGGTGGTGCCATGCAGGGCGCGCAGGGTCGGCGCATCCGATTCGCGGGTCACAGCCAGGGTGGTTCCATCCAGGCTAATGCTCACACCCGGCGCAAAGGTGCGCTCCATGGTGCCCTTGGGGCCTTTCACTTTCACGCGCAGACCGTCCACCTCGACATTGACGCCGGCGGGAACGGTAATGGGTAAACGTCCTACTCGAGACACAGCATTACCTCCTACCAGACCTTGCAGAGGATTTCGCCGCCAACACCCAGTTGGCGAGCCCGCTGCCCGGTCATAACGCCCTTCGGGGTCGAGAGGATGGCGATGCCCATCCCAGACAAAACCCAGGGGATATCCTTCTGGTGGGTATACACCCGCCGTCCGGGTCGGCTCACGCGCTCCAAACCGGTGATCACCGGCTTGCGCTGGCGGCGCTCGCCCACGTACTTGAGCTTGACGCGCAGAGTCTGGCGAGTAGCAACCTCGCCCTCCACGACCTCATAAGTCTCAATGAAGCCTTCTTCTTTCAAGATCCGGGCAATTTCTACCTTGATCTTGGTGCTGGGCATTGCGACCAGCGTCTGACCAATCATCAGGCAGTTGCGCAGCCGGGTCAGCATATCAGCAATAGGATCATTAACGCTCATTCTTATCCTCCCAACTGCTTACCAGGATGCCTTGACGACGCCCGGGATCTTGCCCTGCAGCGACAGTTCGCGGAAGCAAATCCGGCACAGGCCAAAGCGGCGGATATAGCCACGGGGGCGCCCACACCGCTCGCAGCGATTGCGAACCTGAATGGAATATTTGCGCCGCATCTCACGATACATCATGCACTTCTTCGCCATATTATCCCTTTCTGAAAGGCATACCGAGCATTTCCAGCATGGCAGCCGCGTGATCGTCGGATTGTGCGGATGTGACAATGGTGATCTCCATGCCGCGGATCTTGTCGATTTTGTCGTACTCGATCTCGGGGAAGATCAACTGCTCACGCAGACCCAGGGTGTAATTTCCCCGGCCGTCGAACGCATCGCGAGCGATGCCGCGGAAGTCGCGCACGCGCGGCAGGACTACATTCACCAGGCGATCCAGGAAAGCCCACATGCGCTCTCCGCGCAGGGTCACCTTGGCGCCAATCTGGCGGCCTTCGCGCAGCTTGAACGCCGCAACGCTGACACGCGCCTTGGTGATAACCGGCTTCTGCCCGGTAATTTGCATCAGATCAGAGGAAGCGGCTTCCAACGCCTTGGGGTTATCCATCGCCTCGCCCAATCCAATGTTCAATACAATTTTTTGCACTTTCGGTACCTGCATGACGTTGTCCAAACCAAGGGACTTCATCAGAGCAGGCACGACTTCGGTTTGATATTGTTCTTTCAACCTGTTCATCGTTACTCTCCCGCCGGCCTACTCATCGATGCTGGCTTGGCACTTCTTGCACACGCGCAGGGCTTTTTCGCCTTCGCGTGACACCGCAACGCGGGTGGGCTTGCCGCATTTGGGGCAAACCAACATCACGTTGGAAATGTGCAGCGGAGCTTCAAACTTCACCAAACCGGGGTTCAGTGTGCGACCCTGGGTCTGAACCTGGCGCTGATGTTTGGTGCGCATATTGACGCCTTGCACCACCACCCGGCTCTCATCCGGCAAAACCCGGATCACCTCGGCTCGCTTGCCCTTATCCTCGGACTTGCCGCTGATAATTTCAACCGTATCGCCTTTGCGAATCTTGACCTTCATACTCGCTCCTCGCATCCTTCCTAGAGCACTTCCGGCGCGAGAGAAACGATCTTCATGAAGCCCTTCTCGCGCAGTTCGCGCGCCACAGGCCCAAAGATACGAGTCCCACGCGGGTTCTGGCCAGAAGAGTCCAGAATCACGGCGGCATTGTCATCAAAGCGGATGCTCGAACCATCTTCGCGGCGCCATTCTTTCGAGCAGCGCACAATCACAGCCTTGACAACTTCGCTCTTTTTCACCGCGCCCTGCGGCGCAGCAGACTTGACCGTCGCAACCACGATGTCGCCCACGCGGCCATAACGCCGGGTGGAGCCACCCTGAATGTGCATCACCAGGATCTCGCGGGCGCCGGAGTTATCGGCAACCTTAAGGATTGATTCTTGCTGAATCATGCCTAGGCTCCTTCCACCGATTCGGTCCCGGCGGCTCGGCGGACGATCGACTCTACCACCCAGGCTTTCTCACGCGAAAGCGGGCGGCTTTCCACAATGGCAACCTCATCGCCCACCTGGCAGCCCAGCTCGTCGTGGGCTTTCACCTTCTTCGACGAGTGAACCACCTTCCGGTACAGCGGGTGTTGGTAGGTGCGGGTGATTTCCACCACCACAGTCTTGGTCATTTTATTGCTGGTCACAAAACCAGTTATCCGTCGGCGCGTATTCATTAGGCACCTTCCTTGCCCGCCGGTTCGCGCTCGGCCAGGATCGTCACATAGCGGGCGATCAGGCGGCGAGTCTGCTTCAGGCGGCTGGTATCAGTTAACTGTCCGTTGACAACCTGGAAGCGCAGGTTCATCAACTCTTCGCGAGCATCGGCCAGCTTGGCTTGCAGCTCGTTGGTCGAAAGTAAGCGCATCTCTGCCGTTTTCATTCTTGCACGTCTCCTACCATATCATCCCGCGCTACCACACGGGTCTTAATCGACAGCTTATAGGTAGCTTGTTCCAGCGCTTCCTTGGCAATGCTCCCCGGCAGGCCACCCAGCTCGAACATAATTCGGCCAGGCTTGATCACCGCCACCCAATACTCAACGCCGCCTTTTCCTTTACCCATGCGGGTTTCCGGGGGCCGGTGCGTATACGGATGGTCTGGGAAGATGCGAATCCAAATCTTTCCACGGCGGCGCATGTAGCGGACGATCGCGCGGCGAGCCGCTTCGATCTGTCGGGCCGAAACCCAACCGGGTTCCAGAGCCTGGAGACCGTAATCACCGAAATTGATTTCGGCGCCACGGGTGGCTTTGCCCTTCGTCTGACCGCGTTGCTGCTTGCGCCACTTGACACGTTTTGGCATCAACATAGTCGTAACCTCTTTCCTCTAACCTGGACTGGCGCCAGGAGTTGCTTACTCACTAACGTAAACGCCCTCGGTGGGCTCGGCCTTTTCTTCGACCTCGGGCTGGAATTCGCCCTTATACACCCACACCTTGACGCCGATCCGGCCATAGGTGGTCAACGCCTCAGCCCGGGCGAACTCGATGTTCGCGCGCAGCGTCTGCAACGGAACGCGGCCTTCGCGCAGCCAAACGCTGCGAGCCATTTCCGCGCCGCTCAAACGGCCCTGAACTTCCACCTTAATGCCCTGAGCGCCCTGGCGAATCGCTTGTTGCAGCGCTCGCTTCATCGCGCGGCGATAGCTCACGCGGCGCTCAATCTGCCCGGCCAAATTCTCCGCCACCAGATACGCGTCGGTATCGGGATTCTTGATCTCTTTGATCTCGAGATCAATCTTCTTCGCTGTCAACGCTTCCAGCTCTTGGCGGATCTTCTTGACCGATTCACCCTTGCGACCGATGAGAATGCCCGGCTTGGCGGTGAAGACGATGACGCGCACCTTTCCGGGGAAGCGCTCCACCTCGATCCGCGACACGCCGGCTTTCTCAGCCGTCTTGGCAACCCGTTTCCGGATTTCGAAATCCTGATTCAGGTTTTCGCGATACTCTTTCCCTTCGGCGAACCAGCGTCCTTCCCATCTCTTGGTGACGGCGAGCCGATAACCAACGGGGTTAACTTTACGTCCCATACGTTCTCCTTTTGCAGTTACTCGCGTTCCCGCAAGACGATGGTGATGTGCGAAGAGCGGCGCAGCAAAGGCTTGAACCGACCGCGAGCGCCAAAGCGGCGCCACTTGCGCGTGGGGGCCTCGTCCGCGGTCACCTGGTAAATCACCAGATCATCACGGCTCACGCCATAGTTCTCTTCAGCATTGGCAATCGCCGAGCCCAACAGCTTCTCGAGAATGCGAGCAGCTTTCTTGGGCGTATATTTCAGCAAATTGGCCGCTTCCACGGCTTTGCGGCCGCGCACCAGGTCAACAACCAGGCGGGCTTTTTGCGCTGAAATGTCAGCATTTTTCAAGTAAGCTCGAATATCTTGCGCCATGGCTTACTTCTTTCCCTTCGTCGCAGACGACTTTTCCGATGCGGCATGACCGCGGAACAGGCGCGTGGGAGCAAATTCGCCCAGGCGGTGTCCCACCATGTTCTCGGTGACATAAATCGGCACATGCCGGCGACCATCATGAACGGCGATGGTGTGCCCCACCATCTGGGGGAAGATGACGCTGTCCCGGCTCCAGGTGCGCAGGACCTTCTTCTCACCCTTCGTGTTCATGAGCTCGATCCGTTTCAAAAGCTTCGGCTCTACATACGGGCCTTTTTTCAAAGAACGTGACATATCTTCGTCCCTCTTTCTAGCGTGCCCTAGCGGGTACCCTGGTTACGGCGGCGGACAATAAACTGGTCCGTCTTCTTATTGCGGCGAGTCTTATACCCGCGCGTCGGACGGCCCCAAGGTGACTTAGGACCGGGCATACCGGCGGGCTGGCGGCCTTCACCACCACCATGCGGATGGTCGCGGGGGCTCATCGCAGTACCGCGAACGGTCGGGCGAATACCCATGTGGCGCTTGCGGCCCGCTTTTCCCAGCTTCACATTGCTGTGATCCAGGTTCCCCACCTGTCCAATCGTGGCATAGCACACCTGGCGAACCAGGCGAACCTCGCCCGAGGGCAGGCGAATCTGAGCGTAATCGCCTTCTTTGGCCAACAACTGCGCCGAAGATCCCGCAGCGCGCACCAACTGGCCGCCCTTGCCTTCCTTCAGCTCAATGTTGTGGATCATCGTACCCACCGGGATGCTGGCAATCGGCATGCAGTTACCGGGGCGAATTTCCGCCGTCTTGCTGGTAACCACGGTGTCGCCAACTTTCAAGCCCACCGGAGAGACAATGTAGCGCTTCTCACCATCCGCGTAGAACAGCAGCGCGATGCGAGCGGTGCGGTTGGGATCATATTCGATCGCCGCAACGCGGGCAGGAATGTCGCGTTTTTCGCGTTTGAAATCCACCAGGCGTATATATTGGCGATTGCCGCCGCCCTGGTGCCGGACAGTGATTTTGCCTTTGTTGTTGCGGCCAGCGAAGCGCTTGCGCGCCACAATCAAAGAACGTTCCGGCTTGGATTTGGTGATCTCTTCAAAAGTATAACCGGTCATGCCGCGCAGACCGGGGGTTACCGGTTTGTAAACTTTAACGGCCATTGTTATACCCCTTCAAACATCGAAAGCGAATCTTCCGGCGAGAGCGTAATGATCGCCTTCTTGAATCCGGGTCGAGTGACAACCAGCCGGCGGCTGCGCGATTTGCGGCCCTGCTTGGCAGGCATGTTCATCACATTGACCTTCAGCACTTTCACCTTGAAGATCGTCTCGACTGCATCTTTCACCTGTGAGCGGGTCGCGTTTCCGGCAACCTCAAACACATACTGGTGCAATTTGCCAACCTGGTAATTCGATTTCTCGGTCACCAGCGGGCGGCGAAGAACATCATAAAGCGTGCTCATGTCTTCCTCTCCCCTATCCGAGATTGGTCTGAATGACATCCAGCGCGGACAGCGGCAGGACGACCTTGTCGAACTGCAACAAATCGCGGATGTTGAGATAGCCCGCCAGCAGGATCTTGGCGTCCGGCAGGTTGCGGGTAGAGCGGATCACGCCCTCATACGCTTCCTTCTCCGGGATCAGAACCAGCGCGCTTTTGTCGCCCACCAACGCGTCCAAAGCCTTCGCCATCAGGCGGGTCTTGGGCTCGTTGAGCGCAAGTTGATCCACCACCACCACGCCGCTCTGAGCGGCTTTGATGGACAACGCGGAGCGCAACGCGGCGCGGCGCATCTTCTTGGGCATCAACTGCACGTATGAGCGCGGATGGGGGGTGTGCACCTTGGCGCCTTTCGCCCACACGGGTGAGCGACTGGAGCCCTGGCGGGCACGACCGGTCCCTTTCTGGCGCCAGGGCTTGCGCCCGCCACCAGAAACGTCCTTGCGGGTCTTGGTGTTATGCGTACCCAGGCGCGCGTTGGCCATCTGGCGCACGAAAGCCTGGTGCATCAAGTCCACATAAATCGGGGCATCAAAGACGCTCGGGGAAAGCTCCACCGTGCTAACCTTTTGCCCTTCCATGTTGAAAACATCTACTACCATATCGAATGCTCCCTATTTGCAGGCCAAGGTTGGCGGCCCTACTGTTTCCGGGCCTCTTTGATCAGGACCAGGCCACCCTTTGCGCCGGGAACGGAACCCCGCACGCCGATCAAATTGCGCTCGGCATCCACCAGCACAACCTTTAAACCCTGCGCCGTAACCCGGTCATTGCCCATATGACCCGGACCGCGGGCGCCCTTATACACTCTACCGGGGGTAGTACCCGAACTGCGGGAACCAGGCGAGCGTTGACGATCGGACTGACCATGCGTCTTCGGGCCACCACGGAAGTGGTAGCGCTTCATGCCGCCCTGGAAGCCTTTTCCCTTGCTCGTGCCAACCACGTCCACCTTTTCGCCAACCGCGAAAACGGAAACCGTGACCTGGTCACCTTCATTCAATTCGGGATTCTTAACACGGAATTCGCGCAAGATGCGCAGTGGAGGAAGCGTATTGCGCTTGAGGTGGCCTAATTGTCCACCCGTCAGACGCTTTGTCTTCACCTCACGAAACCCCAGTTGGACGGCGTTATAGCCATCCTTTTCCGGCGTACGTACCTGGGTAACGTAACAAGGCCCAGCTTCGATAACGGTCACCGGGATGGCGACACCATTGTCATCGAAAATCTGGGTCATGCCGATTTTCTTACCAATCAGCCCTTTCAACATTTCGGTTGTCTCCTTCAAGGTTATTGGCGGGACTGTCAGCCTGGGCTTGGCTGCATCATCCCCTGTGCAGAACAGTCAGCCAGCGAAAGGCCACACATCTGGTCCTTAGCGTGCGCCTGAGCGCCGGCTCTTGAACTGCCAAGTTTCGGGCATGTGCCCAAAACCTGTCTATTTTATCGCAGTCCGCTCATTTCGTCCAGGGTCTTGCCCCGATTCATTCGCGGTTTGCGTCATAGACGTTCGTCACTATTTTCTGGCGGGCCATTTGGCCCGCGTTTTCAACGTTCAGGCATCAGTAGGCGGAGGTCGTTTTGCGACCCCCGCCCCTGTGATGCCAAAACAACAATCTCAGTCTAGATTTTGATCTCGATATCGACGCCCGCCGGCAGATTCAGGCGCATGAGCATGTCAATGGTCTTGGAATCGGGGTCCAAAACATCGATCATGCGGTTGTGCGTGCGAACTTCGAAGTGCTCGTGCGAGTCCTTATCGATAAAGGTGGAACGACGAACGGTGAACCGCTCGATCTTGGTCGGCAGGGGCACGGGGCCCACCACGCGCGCGCCAGACCGCTCAGCCGTTTCAACGATGCGCTTGGCAGATTGGTCCAAAACGCGGTGATCGTACGCTTTCAATCGGATCCGAATTCGTTGCTTTGCCATTTAACACCTACGCGATAATCTTGGTGATAACACCAGCGCCGACCGTCAAACCGCCTTCGCGGA
>CAYOHX010000043.1:0-37102 GCA_964403875.1 uncultured Anaerolinea sp.
CGGGGTGTAGCGCAGTTGGCAGCGCACTGCGTTTGGGACGCAGGGGTCGGCGGTTCAAGTCCGCCCACCCCGACTACTTTATAGAACACGGGAAAGCCAAACCATGTCTCCCAAAAAGATCGATGCTATTGTCGAAGCTGTCCGATACGATGAGTCTGGACAAATCGAATTCGTGCGCATCTACAAGCGCATCGCGTCTACTTACGCCGATCACAGCCTGCTCAAGCGGGCCGAACTGGTGGAGAGACTGAAGAATGGCGAGCGTTTTTTGACCGGAAAACGTCAGGAACACATGGGCGCCACCTTTGAGACGGGAGCCGAATTGCGCCTGGTGGGAAACTCAACCGTGCAGACCGCCGACGCAAGCGGCGAAGGCGACAACCTCAAGGGCGTGCCGCGCATCTAACCGGAACCACGAGCCCGTGTCCAGCATCTTCTACTCCATCATCCTCCCCGCTCATAACGAAGAAAAGCGCCTCCCGGCTGCCTTGGACAAGCTGGGGGCTTTTTTGGGTTCCCAAAACTACACTTCAGAGGTCGTGGTGGTGGAAAATGGCAGCAGCGACCGCACCCTGGAGGTGGCGCAATCCTATCAAGAACGCATGCCCAACCTGCGCGTCATTCACGAGTTGGGGCGCGGTAAAGGACTGGCCGTGCGGCGGGGAATGATGGAAGCAAAAGGCCAATATCGCATTTTCTGCGATGTAGATTTCTCCATGCCGGTCGAGGAGATCAATCGCTTCATTCCACCCGCTTTGGCCAGCGTGGACGTGTCCATCGCCTCCCGCGAGGCCCCTGGCGCCGTGCGTTATAACGAGCCTGAGCTGCGTCACTTTATCGGGCGTGGGTTTAACACCCTGGTGCGCTGGATTGCCCTGCCCGGATTGCAAGACACCCAATGCGGCTTCAAATGTTTCAGCGCCGAGGTAGCCGAAAAGGTCTTTCCTCTGCAAACCATCGACGGCTGGACGTTTGACGTGGAAGTGCTCTTCGCCGCCCGGCGAATGGGCTACAAAATCGTTGAGGTGGCCGTCCCCTGGTATTACAACGCTGACAGCAAGATTCGTGTCCTCAAAGACTCGTATCATATGTTTGCCGATCTGATCAACATCCGCCTCAATGCCCGGCGGGGGTTGTATGACGCCGCGCCAGCGCGCCCCCGGTGAGATTCCTCATTTCCCCACGTTAGACTGCGAACAAGAACTCTGGCAGCGCGGATTCACGCGTCTGGCCGGGTTAGATGAGGCCGGGCGGGGCGCGTGGGCCGGACCGGTTGCCGCAGGCGCGGTCATTCTGCCACCCGAACCCGATTTACTAGCCCGGCTTTCGGGCGTGCGTGATTCGAAGCAGATGACCCCACGCGCCAGAGCTGAATGGGCTGCGCGCATTCGTGAAGTCGCCCTGACTTGGGGGGTGGGTATGGCCGATTCGGAAGAAATCGACGCCATCGGCATTCTTCCAGCCACGCGCCTGGCCATGCGCCGGGCGCTAGAA
The DNA here is from genome assembly GCA_964403875.1 of uncultured Anaerolinea sp. Lineage (GTDB taxonomy): Bacteria > Chloroflexota > Anaerolineae > Anaerolineales > Anaerolineaceae > Anaerolinea. The sequence goes on from CAYOHX010000043.1 coordinate 1,495, forward strand.
AAGCTAAGCCTGGCCCCTCAGCACCTGCTCATCGATGCCTTACGCCTGCCAGGGATTGCCCTGCCGCAAATAGCCCTCATCCACGGAGATGCCCGCGCCTTGAGCATCGCAGCCGCCTCGGTGTTGGCCAAAACCAGCCGCGACGATCTGATGGAAGGCATGGACGCTGTCTTCCCTGAGTACGGCTTTGCCCGCCACAAAGGTTACGGCACCCGCATTCACCAGGCAGCACTGGCTCGTCTGGGGCCCTGCCCACATCACCGTCGCAGCTTTGAGCCGTTGCGGTCGCGTCTGTTATCAGACGAAGAAACACCGCAATAATTCGTTTTTTCGGGCTATCCGAGCGTTGCCGCGGTGAGAGCCGCACCGATTCCCAATGGACCTATTTCGCCCGCCCACCACTACGGATTGGTGAAATATTTTTGACGGATGGTGGTCAGGTCAACCGTGGTGTGCGTAGATAACAGAGCAAAGAAGCCCGCGCTGGTCGCGATCTTGCCACGGTTCTGCGCGGAATAATCAGCCAAAAAAGCAAAAAAAGCTTCATCGCCCACCAACCCGCGCAACTCGTGCAAGAAAACCGCGCCATTCAGGTAGACCGCGTCCCGATAGGCACGGTAGGCCTGGATTTCATGACGCGGATTATAGATCGTATCGTTCACTGGGCCGCGCGGCTCATAATAATTGACCCGATAGGCCCACCACCAGGGCAGACCTTCGGGGTGCAGCCGCTCGTAGTAAATATACTCGGAATACGTGCATAGAGCCTCGTCCAGCCAAGGCTCCAAAGCCTGATCGTTGCCCACCAGGTCAAACCACCATTGATGGGCTGTTTCATGTGCTGCCAGCGCAATCAAGTAATCCGCTTGCGTACCGTTGGATAGGTTATAAAAGCCATTGCTGAGAAAAAACAAACCACTATATTCCATCCCGTCCATGAAGTCGGCTTCCACGATTGCCAGGCCGGCATGGGGGTAGGGTCCGAACAAGCTCGAGAACAACTCCAGCGACTCGGCGGTGGTCTGCAAAACCCGCTCGCCAGCCAGGGCGTGCAGCGGGAAGGTGTAGCTGGTGACCGTTGTGCCACCCACCTGCCTGGATTGAACCACATAGTCCGGGCTGATCGAAACAACGAAAGCCCGTGCCCCTTGCATTTCAAAGGAGTACCAGCCATTGAGTTCCTGTCCAGGCGCGGAGGCCGTCACCACCACCCCCTCCGGAGCATTGAGCAGCTCGAGCTGCACTTCGAAATCAGCCGATTCATACACCTGGTGTTCACCGTAAGGCGCAACTGGGTGGTTCAGCCAACCCTGACCTTCTACATAGGGTGGCAAATACGGGTACCAATCCACCAGGTTCACCTGGCGCGCCGACCATCCAAACACCATCGGGCGCAGGGCCGGGTCCTCCACGCGGGCGGGCAGGTTTAAACCAAAGCTAACCTCGAGGGTAATCGACTGTCCTGGCTGGAGCGCTTCGGCCAGTTCCAATCGGATCACACCCGCATCCCAGGTCATATTTTTCAGGGCGGGCCCTTGTGTAGCGGTCGCCCCACCGGGTTGAAAACTGCCGGGATACATATTGGGGCCCGCCACCAGTGGCATCTCAGTCAACGGGTCGCTGCCGCGGTTATAGTAGACAATGCGTTGGGTCGCCGTAACCGTGTGGGCGGCGTAATCCAACGTCGCAATGATGGTATAGCGTGGGGCGGGAAGTTCGGCAAGAGCACGGGTGGGAGTAATGGCTGGTTCTGGAGGGCCTGGCTCCACCGTCAGGGTTGGCGTAGACTGTGGCTGTACCGTAGCGGAAGGCTGCGGCAAGAGCGTGGCCTCGGGCTGACGGGTTGGCTGCGCGGCGCAGCCACTCACCAGCGCCAGGACCATGAGAATGGTCAGAGTTCGTGTGTACACAATTCCCATTATAACTGGAACACCTCCCTTGAAATGCCAGCAAGATCTGGGTTCTCCAGGTGTTGCCGTGGCTCCCCCCAACTCCCAATCCGCCCCAGTTTGCCGTGCCTGGACCAGCTTGGGGTAAAATCGGTTCATCCCACCCAAGGAATGAAAATCATGGAGATCCACCCGCTCGTTCAGCGTATGCTGGCTCACATCCACGCTTTGGCCGATGACATTGGCCCACGCGGTTCAACCACCGAAGGCGAGCGCCGCGGCGCTGAATACTGCCGCTCGGCTTTTGAACAAATTGGGTTGAAGCCCACCCTGGAAACATTCCGCAGCGCCGTGTCCATCTTTCACCCCCACCTGCTGGGAAGTGCGCTCATGATCGCGGCTTTCTTGCTCTACCCCATCGGCGGGCGCATTACCGCCGGGCTGGCTGCCTTGCTGTCCTTATTGGCCCTGGTCAGCGAGCTGCAGGAACTGGGCTTTCAGGATAATCTCTTCCGCAAGCTGGTTCCCCAAGGGGAGAGTCAGAACGTGTTCGCCGTAGTTCCCCCTGCCGGCCAGCACCGCCATGACCTGGTTCTGATTGGCCACATCGACACCCAACGCACCCCATTGGTATTCAGCACGCCCGCCTGGGTCGAGCGCTACAAGACCTTCACCACGGTGGCGTTTGTACTCTTTGCTTTGCAAGTGCTCCTCTTCTCTCTGGGAACGATCTTCCGCTGGCCTTGGTTGTGGGCTGCCGCCATCCCCAGCGCGATATGCGCCCTGCTGTTGGCGGCCCTGTGCATTGAAGCCGACCGCAGCCCATTCACCGCTGGGGCCAACGACAACGCCAGCGCGGTAGCCATGGTGCTCGGCCTGGCGGAGGAATTCAAGGCCCAACCCCTCGAACACACCCGCGTTTGGTGCGTATGCACCGGCTGTGAAGAAGTGCAGCACTATGGGGCGATCGACTTCTTCCAGCGCCACCGCAGCGAGATGCTTGCTCCGCGCGCGCTGGTGTTTGAGCTGCTCGGCTGCGCCGGACCAGGCTGGCTTACCCAGGAAGGCATCATCGTCCCCTTTCATCCCGACTCGGGCCTGCTGAAACTGGCCGAAGAACTGAGCGCCGCCCACCCCGAATGGGGCGCGTACCCGGTCAAAATCAGTGGCGGGAACAGCGAGCTAGCGGACTGCATCCGCTTTGGCGTCCCCGCCATCACCCTCTTCGGCCTAACCCCCTCCGGTGAAGCTCCCTACTGGCACCAGCCCGGTGATACCAGCGATAAGATCCAACCGGCGGTCATGCAGAATGCTTATGCCATGACCCGCGCCATGATTGCCCGGATGGATCAGGACTGACCCATGCTCGAAAAACCCGCCTTGCCCAACGAGAAAATCCGCGCCTGTGTGCAAGAACATTTCGCTGTGCAAGTACAGGAACTGGAATTCCTGCCCATCGGCAACGACGCCACTGCCTGGGCTTACCGGGTTAGCGCCCCCCAGGCTGATTACTTTCTGAAGGTTAAATCTGGCCCGCTCAAAGAGTCCTCTCTGACTATCCCGCGTTACCTCAACGAACTGGGGCTGCGCCAGGTGATTGCGCCCATCCCCGCGCAAAGCGGCCTGCTGCATCACCCGCTGGATGGCTATTCGCTCATCCTCTATCCATTGATCGCTGGATCGACCGGGATGCAAGCTGGCCTGTCGCCAAAGCTGCGCCACGAACTGGGCTCTCTTCTACGTCAACTTCACAGCCTGTCACTCCCGGTCGCGCTAACCGCCCAACTGCGCCAGGAAAACTTCGCGCCACCCTGGATTCCTATGGTTGCCCGCCTGCAAGAGACCATTTACCAAGATGATCTGCGCAGCCCCGAAGCCCAGCAACTGGCTTCCTTCTGGCGCACGAAAGAGAACGAGATCAAAGCCCTGGTCACACGGGCACAGGTCACCGGTCACAAGCTGCGAGCCGCCGAGTTAGATTTCGTTCTGTGCCACGGCGACTTTCACGATGCCAACCTGCTCATCGACCCATCCGGGTGTTTATTTATCGTCGATTGGGATGAAATCCTGCTATCCCCCAAGGAGCGGGATTTATTTTTCATCACTGACCATGCCGGCGACACAAACCATATTCAGGAACCGCAAGCCCGGTGGTTCTTTGAAGGCTATGGAGAAACGCACATTCATCCCCTGGCCCTCCAGTATTACCAGGACGAGTGGACGATTCAGGAGATCGGTGATTTTGGCGAGCGCATTCTGCTGCGCGAAGAATTCGGAGCGCAAACCCGCCAATCCGCTCTGCAAGAATTCATTCACCAATTCTCATCAACATGAAAAGGCCTTCCCCGCAATTCGAGAACTGCGGGGAAGGGGAGAAAGGGGAAAAAGATGAATGCCGCGATCTGCCCTGAATTGACACCCAGAACAGATCTTGAACAGGAAATTTATGCTTTGCCCTTCTTGAAGGCAACGTCCAGCAACACAGCCAGCACCAGCACAACACCTTTCACCAGGTACTGCACATAGGGCTGAACGTTCATCATTTGCAGGCCTGTGGTCAAACTGGACATAATCAACGCGCCAATTAACGCGCCGAAGATCGTGCCCGAGCCGCCGGTCGGAGACGTGCCGCCCAAAATGGCGCTGGCGATGGCATCCAACTCATAACCTTCGCCCGCCGCGATCGTGCCATAACCTACGTAGGAAGCCAGCACCACGCCGCCGACACCCACCAAAAGGCCCATCACCGTGTAGACCATGAAGAGCGTTTTCTTGATATTGATACCCGAGAGACGCGCCGCTTCGCGGTTGCCGCCAATGGCGTAAGTGTACCTTCCAAAGCGGGTGTTGGTGGCTACATAGGACATGATTACCGAAGCAACCGCCAGCAAGGCCACCGGCACCTGCACACCCTTATACTGATTGACCACATACACGTACACCAGCACCAGAGCCGAGAAGAAGCAGGTCAACAAAATGTCGTAGGCCATATTCGGGACATGCACACCGTATTGGCGTTTACGCTGCCGCCCTGTGAACATACTGAAGAACAAGAAGGCCACTACCAGCGCAGCGATAATCCACCCGACCATATTGGGTAAATAACCCTGGGCAATATAGTCGAATCCCACCTGATTGGCGGGGATGGTCTTGCCCTCAGTGCGCCACAGGATCAACCCGCGCGCAATGAACAGGCCACCCAGCGTCACAATGAAAGGTGGCACCCGCAAATATGCGATAATCGACCCTTGCAGCGCTCCAAAGATGACCCCAATGATAATGCCGACGACCACGGACAAAATGGCCATGACGATCGGATTTTCAATCGGAATTGTCTGCACCCAAAAGCGCGCTTGCAAAAAGGCCACCATGACCGAGACAAAACCAGCCGCCTTGCCCACCGAAAGGTCGATGCCGGCAGTCACAATCACCAGCACCATACCGATGGCCAGGAACGAAGTCACCGTCATCTGGCGGAACAGATTCGAAAAGTTCTGAGCCGACAGGAACGAGCCTTTGGTCAAAACCGCAAAAAACACCCAGATGCCGATCAATGCCAGAATGATCGTATAAGTTTGCATGTTTTGGCGGAATTTTTTAGATAATTCCCCCAACAGGCCGAGATCCACATCAGGCTTCTTTGTTTCAGGCGTAACAGCCATACTTCCTCCTTAGATTAGTCAACCCACCCAGCCAGGTCGATCAGGCGACCCCGGTAGCCAATTTCATAATGGTTTCTTGTGTAGCTTCTGAGAGGTCCAGTGTCCGGCTCGATTTGCCGCCGCTCATCACCATGATCCGGTCGCTCATGCCCAGCACCTCCTCCAGGTCGCTGGAAATCATGATGATGGACACGCCCTTCTCGGCCAAATCATTCATCAACTTATAAATCTCAAACTTCGCCCCAACGTCGATACCTCGGGTTGGGTCGTCCATGATCAACACCTTGGGATTGGAAAGCAGCCACTTGGCAATAACCACCTTTTGTTGGTTGCCGCCCGATAACGTTTCGGCATCGACATCCAGGTTAGGGGCCTTAATAGATAAGTTCTTGGCTTGCTGGTGGGCGGCTGCATATTCCGCATCACTATTGATCCGGAAGAACGACGCGAATTTATCCAAGTTGGGAAGAGAAATGTTTTTCAAAATGGTCTGGATCAGCACCAGCCCCTGGCGCTTGCGATCTTCGGGTACCAGACTGATACCCTGCAACATGGCCGCGTGGGCATCGGGGATTTTTAACTCTTTTCCTTCCAACACAATCGAGCCTTCGGTGATCTTGCCGTACTCGCCAAAGATGGTGGTCACCAACTCGGTGCGCCCCGAGCCCATCAGACCAGCAATTCCCAAAATCTCGCCTTTGCGTAGTTGGAAGTTCACGCCCTTCAGCACCTCGCGACCCGAATCCGCGGGGTCGGTAGCGTGCAGGTTCTTCACCTCAAAAATCACCTCGCCAGGATGGCTTTCACGCTTGGGGAAGCGCTCTTTCATTTCGCGCCCCACCATATGTCGCACCAGTTCTTCCTGATTCAATTCGCGGGTCGGCTTGGTGATGATCGTTTTTCCATCGCGCAGCACGGTCACCGAATCGGTAATGCGGAAGAATTCGTTCAGTTTATGAGAGATGTAAATGCAGGTCACGCCGTGACTTTTCAGCGTTTCCAGAATCTCCATCAATTTTGCAATCTCAGCTTCGTTCAACGCACTGGTTGGCTCATCCAGAATCAGGATTTTGGCATTTTCGGAGAGCGCCTTGGCAATTTCCACCATCTGCATCTTGCCAACACCCAGCTCTTTCACCGGCACCTGAGGGGCGACATCCAGTTTGTATTTCTGTAGAATCTCCCGGGTATCGGAGTACACCTTATTCCAGTTAATCACTCCACCATCGGTCGGCTCCTTACCCAGGTAGACATTCTCGCCCACGGTCATGTTGGGAACCAGGGTCAACTCCTGGTAGACAATGGCGATGCCATCTTTCATCGCTTGCTGGATCGCCCCTTCGCCCAGCTTTAACTCCACGCCATCATACAGGATTTCTCCCTGATACGTGCCGTAGGGATAGACCCCGGAGAGGATTTTCATCAGGGTCGATTTTCCCGCGCCGTTTTCACCGCACAAGCCGTGAATTTCGCCGCGCTTGATCTGCATCGAAACGTTGTTTAGGGCCACAACGCCGGGAAATTCTTTTGTAACGTTGCGAATATCCAGGATAATATCATCACTCACGGAAGGCTCCTTTGATCAGCCGCACTTGGTTCCGGCTGGCTTGCTAGAAGTTTCCATTCATCTGTAATAGCTCAGGTGAAAGTACCGATTGGTTACTCAATTATTTATTATATAGAATGTGATCCCAAAAAGGTACAGCTATTTTTCCGAAAAGGTTGCAAAAGGGGGTCCACGAGAACCGCAGACCCCCTTTTGACAGTTCTGTTCGACTTCTTAGCGTCTAAAGCCGAACACGGGGGTTAGCCTTTTGGCTCAAACCCTAGGGCTTGGGGGGCTTGTCAGCATCCGGGATGTCGCGATAGACATCATCGTAAGGCTGGAAACCACTCTTGACCACCAGGTCATACAGGTTGTCTTTGTTGACCTGTTGAACCTCGAGGAACAAGCAAGGAACCTCACCCTGATAGGCGGGATCGTTGGTCAGTTCGGCCATGGTGTAGCTGGCCAGACCAGGAACCGTGCCGCCCTTCATCAGCGTGTCGAGGGTTTCGACAGCCAACGGAGACAGGTTGCGGATGTCCTTGAGGATCGAGACGGTCAGTTCGCCCTTCACAATGCTGTTCGAGCCGTCCGCCGTGGCGTCCTGACCCGAGATCGGCACTTTGCCGGCCAGACCCTGGGCTTTCATCGCCTGCAAGGCGCCCAAAGCGGTGCCGTCGTTCGAGGCCACCACCGCGTCGATGTCGTTGCCAGCAGCCGTGAGGATGTTCTCCATCAGTTTCAGGGCGTTGGCAGCATCCCAGTTGTCCACCCACTGGTCAGCAACTACTTCGATCTTGTCTTCGTACTTGGCGAGGATTTCATCCTGGCCCTTGCGGAACAGGATCGCGTTGTTGTCGGTCGGCGAGCCGCCCAACTTCACCAGGCGAACCTTGCCGTTCGCGGCCACGTCCCAGTTCTCGATGTCGATGGCCTTCATCACGCCGTCCGCCTGCTGGCGGCCCACTTCCACGTTGTTGAAGGACAGGTAAGCAGCGATCTTGGGGGTTTTGATCAGGCGATCATAGGCGATCACCTTCACGCCCGCATCGGCAGCCTTGTCGACTGAGGTCACGATGGCATCGCCATCTTCCGCCACCACGATCAGGCCCTTCACGCCCTGGCTGACCATGTTGTCGATCTGATCGTTCTGCGCCTTCACGTCGTGATTGGCTTCCTGGGACAGAACTTCGTAGCCCAGACCTTCCAGCAAACCGCGCAGCAGAACTTCTTCGTTCTTCCAGCGTTCGGTCGCGAAATCAGAGAAGGAAAGACCAATCTTAATCTTTTCGGCAGGGGCAGCCGGAGCCGCGCCTTCTTCACCGGGCTTGGGGGGTTTCTGCGCATCCGGGATGTCGCGATAGACATCGTCGTAAGGCTGGAAACCGCTCTTGACCACCAGGTCATACAGGTTGTCTTTGTTGACCTGCTGAACCTCGAGGAACAAGCAAGGAACCTCACCCTGATAGGCGGGATCGTTGGTCAGTTCGGCCATGGTGTAGCTGGCCAGACCAGGAACCGTGCCGCCCTTCATCAGCGTGTCGAGGGTTTCGACAGCCAACGGAGACAGGTTGCGGATGTCCTTGAGGATCGAGACGGTCAGTTCGCCCTTCACAATGCTGTTCGAGCCGTCCGCCGTGGCGTCCTGACCCGAGATCGGCACTTTGCCGGCCAGACCCTGGGCTTTCATCGCCTGCAAGGCGCCCAAAGCGGTGCCGTCGTTCGAGGCCACCACCGCGTCGATGTCGTTGCCAGCAGCCGTGAGGATGTTCTCCATCAGTTTCAGGGCGTTGGCAGCATCCCAGTTGTCCACCCACTGGTCAGCAACTACTTCGATCTTGTCTTCGTACTTGGCGAGGATTTCATCCTGGCCCTTGCGGAACAGGATCGCGTTGTTGTCGGTCGGCGAGCCGCCCAACTTCACCAGGCGAACCTTGCCGTTCGCGGCCACGTCCCAGTTCTCGATGTCGATGGCCTTCATCACGCCGTCCGCCTGCTGGCGGCCCACTTCCACGTTGTTGAAGGACAGGTAAGCAGCGATCTTGGGGGTTTTGATCAGGCGATCATAGGCGATCACCTTCACGCCCGCATCGGCAGCCTTGTCGACTGAGGTCACGATGGCATCGCCATCTTCCGCCACCACGATCAGGCCCTTCACGCCCTGGCTGACCATGTTGTCGATCTGATCGTTCTGCGCCTTCACGTCGTGATTGGCTTCCTGGGACAGAACTTCGTAGCCCAGGTCTTCCAACATTCCGCGCAGCAGAACTTCTTCGTTCTTCCAACGCTCGGTCGCAAAGTCCGAGAATGACAAACCGATCTTAACTTTCTCAGCGGCAGCGGGAGCAGCAGTCGGCTCCTCAACAACCGGCGCCTGCGTGGCAGGCACACACCCAAAGAGCATACTGGCGATTACCAGAAGCCCTACAAGGGTCGTGATCGTGCGATTGAACTTGCCTTTCATTTTTTTCCTCCAGATAGGAACCATCAGGGTATAGAATGCGGCGTACCAGCACAACTTCTCTTGATCTCCAAACCACCTCCTTTTTTCTCATCGTCTCTGGCCTGGCCAGAGAGTATTCGATTGAAATTCTCGCCCGGAATGAATCCGAGAACCTGAGCCAGGGTTAACCCAGCGGTTCGCGGAGAATATCGTCCAGAACGAGCGCGATGGCCCCCAACAAACATGCGTCTTCTCCCCGCGCAGAGGTTTCAATTCGGGTGATATGTCGCAATGGGGGCATAACGTTTTGCTGTATAGAAGCGCTAATTACCGGCACCAACCACGGGCCGGCTCCACTCAGGGTACCACCTAAAATAACAAGTTCGGGATTAAAGATATTGATAAGGTTGTTGATACCAACCGTCAAATGGCTGGCATACTCTTCTAGCGCTGATAGCACAAGCGCGTCTTCTTCCCTGGCCGCCGCGATCACTTCATTCATCGACAAATTGGTTAAATCGCCTTTCAATAAAGCATCTATCCGGCTCTTCTGGCCGGCTTCCAGTTTATCCGTAATGATCTGGAATAATTTCGAGGGCCTGACGTAGGTTTCCCAACATCCCCGCCGCCCACAGGCGCATAATTCCCCATCCTGATACAAGGCCATGTGGCCAATTTCGCCTCCGAAGCCGTTGGCGCCGCGGAAAAGCTTGCCGTCAATCATCACCCCGCCGCCCAATCCAACGCCCGTTTTCAAGAAAACGAAGTTAGAGATGTTGCGCGCGTTTCCGTAGAAATATTCGCCCAGACAGGCGCAATTCGCCTCGTTTTCCACAAACACCGGCAGCCCAAAACGCCGCATCCAGATCAGGCGCAGAGGCACGTCGGTCCAGCGCAGATTGGGCGCAAACACCAACTTGCCCAGCTCCGCGTCCACCAGCCCTGGCACGCCCACGCCAATTCCTAACGGACGGAGGCTCAGTTTCTTGCCTGCTTCCAGTGCTTCGGCAATGATCTGCTCGACCTGTTCCAGCCGGGTAATTTGGCTTTCATCTTCGGAGGCGGCGCGCGTCTTTCGCCAGAGGATCTCGCCGACGAAATTCGTTACGATCACCGCCAGAAAATCTACTCCAATTTCCAGGCCTACAGCAAAGCCAGCATTAGGATTGACCTCTAACAATGTGCCCGGGCGGCCAATCTTCGAATCTTGCCGGTGAATTTCGCGCACAAAGCTACGGCCAATTAGCTCGTCCACGATCAGCGAAATTGTGCTGCGCATCAAACCCGTCCGCGCGGCCAGATCCGCGCGCGAAAGAGGCGCATAAAGACGAATGCAGTCCATAACAATGGACGCATTCATCTCGCGAACTAGCGTTTGGTTAGCTGTCTTTGGTTGGGCCATAGCATCCTGGTGGGATTAGTTTGTTGGACGAACAAACTTAAGGTTCATTGTATACTTTTTTGATCGAAAGTCAAGTACGATAATTTTAGGCAAGCGTTAAATTTCTTACGGTCGCCCCATAATATTGAACCTTCCCTGCCCTTTTACCCGCAGTAGGCAATTCCCATCACCACCAAACCCACCAGAGCCGCCAGCCCCAGGCTGTAACCTGCTAACCGCCGCAGGATTAATCCTTCGGCGCCAGGCTGATTCACGGCTGTCGCCGCCACCACAATGCCCTGCGCGTTGATCATTTTACCCATTACGCCACCTGACGTGTTGGCAGCCGCCATCGTCACCGGGTCGAAACCCAACTGCTGCGCCGTAATACGCTGAAGACTGCCAAACAACACATTGGACGATGTGTCTGAGCCGGTGATTACCACTCCCAGCCAGCCCAGCAGCGCGCCAAAGAACGGATAGAGCGGCCCGCTGCGCGCAAAGGCCAGCCCCATCGTCCCATCCATGCCTGCATAGCGAGCCACAAAGCCAATCGCCATCATGGCAGATATGGTCAGCAGCGAAAACCGCGCCTGTCGCAGTGTGGCCGCGTAATGCTTCCATAACTCTCGTGGACTGAAGCGCATCCACCATCCGGCGACCACCGCCGCCAACAAAATCGCTGTGCCAGAAGCCGACAGCCAGGCCAGTTCAAACACCGCCGCTTGAGGCTGGGCCTGCCCAACCAGCGGGGGCATGCGCAGCACCAGCCCATCCAACCCTGGGATCGTAATATTCAGCCGTGAAAAGCCATCCAAAAACACCCGCACCTGCGGCAGCCCCCACACAAACACCCACCCACTGAGAATACCCCACGGCAGCCAGGCTTTGGTCACCTCGGCGCGCGGGTAGGTCGACCGAGCTGCTACAACCGCTTGATCTTCCATTGCCCAGGCATCCTTAGGCCGCCAGACACGCAAAAACAACATCAGCGCTCCCATGGAGGCCAGCGCGGAAATGATGTTGACCAACCAGGGTCCATGCAACCAGGCTACCAAAAGCTGCGCCCCAGCAAAGGATGCTCCTGTGACCAGCAGCGCCGGCCACACTCCGCGCACCCCGCGCCGCCCGCAGAACACCAAGACCAACAGGAAGGGGATCAGCAAATCAAACAGGCTCATTTGCAATGCCGTTTGCAATGTCAAGGCACGCAAATCCAGCCCGGTCACTGCCTGAAGGGCCACAAGCGGCGTGCCCAATCCAGCATAAGGCACCGGCGCGGTATTGGCAATCATCGACAAAACCGCCGCCTGGATAGGCGGAAAGCCCAACCCCACCAGAATGGAACCAGACACCGCCACTGGCGTGCCAAAACCCGCGGCGCCTTCCAGAAAGGCCCCAAAACAAAACGCCACCAGTAGCAATTGCAAACGCCGGTCACTCGTCACCTGGGTCAGACTGGCTTGCAACACGCGAAAAAGCCCTTTTTGTTCGGTCAGTCGGAACAAGAACAGCACATTCAAAATAATCCAACCCACCGGTAAGAAACCGTAGGCCGCGCCGAACAACGCGCTGCCCGCCGCCATTCTCACAGGCATATGGTAGATGAACAAAGCCACCCCCAACGCAGCGCCTAATCCCACCAACGCCGCCAGGTGCGCTTTCATCCGCAGCCCGCCCAGGCAAGCCAGTAGCAGCACCGCCGGAAGGAAGGCGGCCAAAGTAGAAAGCGGAGAATTTCCCAGCGGATCGTAAACCTGCTGCCAGATCATTGTTCTTTTCTGCTGTCAGTTCAAACGAGTCAACCCAACAGCCTGGGCCGCGGAAAAAGCATCTTCATATTCTCTGACGGTGATGCGCCGATTGAGAATCGGAAAGCGCGAGGCTTGATAGGCCGGATGATATTGATCCATGATATTCAAGTACGTGTTGGGCGAAATTTCATCGGCCAAAAAAACGGAATACTTCCTGGCTACCCGCCAGCCCGCCTGGAAGCACCAAATGACGTACCAGCAACCCATGTTCTGCCAACCCCTGCGTATCGAGGCGCAAATCGCCTACCTGTCGGTACATCTCTTTGACCGCCATCTGGTTCACCCGCGGATAATCCCTGGCTCCCGAATACAATTTCGCCTTTGCCGCACTGCTATACTTCATATCCGGCATATAGATGTCCACCACCCCATCCAACAGGCGCAAGGTGTCCACCGACTCATATCCGCCGCAGTTATATACCAGCGGCAGGCGCAGCCCGGCTTGAGCCGCAACCCCCAACGCCGCAAGAATTTGCGGGACCACGTGCGAAGGGGTCACCAGGTTCAAGTTGTGGCAGCCCAGCCGCTGCAGTTCCAAGAACGCCGCCGCCAACTTCTCCACGGTTGCCTCGCGGCCTTGGCCTGTCTGGCTGATCTCCCAATTCTGGCAATAAACGCAACGCAGGTTGCAATATCCAAAAAAGACGGCGCCGGATCCGCGCACGCCGCTCAAAGGCGGCTCTTCTCCGTGATGCGGTCCGTATCCGCTTAGGAAAGCCTGGGCCCCGGTATGGCACACTCCACGCTTGCCCTCCAGCCGATCAACCTTGCACTCCCAGGGGCACAAGTGACACCCACGCAGCGCTTCCCAGGCTCTTTCCGCCCGCTGCTGCAATTCACCAGAAGGTAAGCGCAGGTACGCCGGTTCAGTCATCCGCCTCCGCCAGCAACGCCTGTAAGTCCAGTCGCCGGGTGTACATTTCTAATTCCCCATCCTGGCGGCGGGGCCATTCCTCCCGCGAACGATCTACATAGAGTTCCAATCCATTCTCGTCCGGGTCCCGTAGATAGATCGCTTCACTGACCCCGTGATCGGCGGCCCCTTCCAACGGCCAATTGGCTTCAACCAGTCGCCTGAGCGCATTGGCCAGCGCTTTGCGGTGGGGGAATAAGATCGCTACATGGTACAGGCCGGTTGCGCCAGGGGCCGGGGGCTTTCCGCCTGCGCTTTCCCAAGTATTCAAGCCGATATGATGGTGGTAACCGCCTGCGGATAAAAACGCGGCGCCGCTCCCATAACGTTGCACCAGGTCAAAGCCCAGCACCTCGGTGTAGAAGCGCACAGCCCGCTCGAGGTCCGCCACCTTGAGGTGCACATGTCCTATGGACGTTTGAGGATCTAATTTTGTGTTCATAAAAGCATTATAATGTTTTTGATATGCCTTCTCAATCAGTGGATTACGATAACCAGATCGAATCGCCGGAGATGCGCCGCAGCGGCTTGATTGCCACAGCCGCGGTCATGCTGGCTGCCTATGTATCCGTGTTCTTCGATCCCAACTTTGAATTCAACCTCAACCATGTTCTGCTCCTGTTAGGTTTGGGGTTCATCTATACCTTTAACCTGACTGCGGGTGAATCCTGGATGATTCGCCAAAAACGCCCGTTGTATAAATTCCTTTACTTTGTGATCCAGATTCTCCTGGGCGCTTATATGATTTACCTGGGTGGCGGCGCCATGTGGCTGGTGCTGCTGCCGCTGGTCAGCACTGCCGTCCAACGTTTGCGGCGACCCCTGGCTGTGGTCATGATTCTGGTCATCTGGATTGCCCAAATTTTGCCCTTCGTGTATCTGTATGGGATCACTGTCAGCGCCAGTTGGGCCATGCCTTTTCTGGCAGCCATCGTTTTCGTAGCCGTGTTCACCCAATTGATGGTGAACGAGCAGCACGCCCGTATCGAACTGGCCGCCGCTCACCAGAAATTGCGCGAGTACGCAGCCAAGGTCGAAGAGTTGGCTGTGGTTCAAGAGCGCAACCGCCTGGCTCGCGAAATCCACGACGGCCTGGGTCACTACCTGACCGCCATCAATATCCAAATTAAAGCCGCCCAGGCCCTGGCTGAACAGGACCCGCAGAACATGCAGACTGCCCTGGCCGATGCCCAAACACTCACCCAGGAAGCACTGGCTGACGTGCGCCGCTCCATTTCCTCGCTGCGCGCCGACCCAACCACCAGCCGACCGCTCTCTGAAACGCTAGGCGGATTGCTCAAAGAAGTTGGCGCAACTGGGACGCAAGTCGATTTGCAAATCCGTGGCAATGCCCGTCCTTTAGCTCCACAGATCGAGTTCGCCCTCTACCGTCTGGCCCAGGAAGGACTGACCAATACCCGAAAACACGCTCAGGCCACCAAAGTCAGCCTTCAACTCGAATACCAATCCGATTTCGTCTGCCTGACCTTGGAAGATAACGGGCAAGGCGCCGAGCAAACCGAGGGCGGGTTTGGTCTCATGGGCGTGCGGGAGCGGGTAGAATTGCTGCGTGGGACACTGGAGGTGCGCACCGCCCCTGGGCAAGGTTTCCTCTTGGAAGCCAGGCTGCCCGCCACCCTCCCGGAGGTCTGACCATGCCGAACAAAGACAGGATTCGGATTTTGCTGGTTGATGATCAAAACATGTTCCGCGCCGGGATGCGCTTGCTGCTTTCTTCCCAGGCCGACTTTGAAATTGTGGGAGAAGCCGTGGATGGCGAAGACGCCATCGCCAAGGTCAACGCGCTGCAACCGCAGGTGGTACTCATGGATTTGCGTATGCCGGTACTGGATGGAGCTGCCGCAACCCGCCGGCTCAAAACCACCCATCCCACCGTGCGCGTTTTGGTGCTGACCACCTTCGACGAGGACGCCGCCATTTTTGACGGTTTGCGCGCCGGGGCCATTGGCTACCTGCTCAAGGATGCTCCCACGGACAAACTCTATGAGGCCATCCGTGCCGCCGCGCGGGGAGAGTCCTTCCTGCAGCCCTCGGTGGCGGCTCGCGTGGTAGCCGAATTCGCCCGCCTGTCTGAGCAATCACCTTCCGCTGCCAGTCTGGCGGAGCCCCTCTCTCCACGCGAGGTTGAAATCCTGCGCTTGCTGGCCAGCGGCGCTACCAACCGTGAAATTGCCAACCAGCTCGTCCTGGCCGAGGGCACGGTCAAGAACCATGTCACCAATATTCTCACCAAGTTGGATGTCTCTGACCGCACCCGTGCTGCGATCAAAGCCAAAGAGATCGGTTTAATTTAACGTCAGTTTGAGCTAGAAACCGAAGTCCTCTTTTTTGAGGGCAAACCCACCAACAGCGCCAGCGGCCCCAATAGCAGCAGCCACATGGCTGTTCCCAGGCCAAAGTATTGCGCCGCAACACCCAATCCCAGCGGAATGAATCTTCCGACCAATGCACCGGCATTGTCCAGCACCAGCATCGCCGCGCTCTGCTTGCCCAACTCAGAGTACAAATTTCCCTTGAGGATCGAGTACCACCCCGAGTTGAAGAACCCCAACAGCCCCAACAACAAAAATTTTATCCACAGCGGCTCGACCAACAAGAAAGCCGGATAAAGGATGAGTTCTAAGACCACACTGACGCGCAGATAATCCAACCCCTTCACGCGCTCCAACAATGGGATGAGCAAGAAGTCGCCCGCCAACCCCACCACCGTCCACACGCTGACGCCCAGGGCCGCGGCCCCAGGATTGAGTCCAACTACGTCCACAAAATACAGCGCCAGGAAGCTGTACAGCACATCCAACATCAAATCGGAAAATTCGAGCAGCACGACCCAACGCAACACCTCGCCCCGTTTGAGCAGGAACACCGCTCGACGCAGCGACTCGAATAACGGCAAATCGCTCTTGCTGTCCTCGTCCTCGACCGCCTGCAATGGCTTTAATGGGAAGCCGCGCCAGGCTAAGGCCAACACTGCCAACGACAGGAAGGCCAATCCGCCCATCACCCCTCGCCAGCCCCATCCCAACAAGACGAACAGGCTCAGCAGCAGCGGTCCTGCCACCACCCCCGCCGATCCAGCAAAGGTCCAACGGGCCATATTCTGTTCGTGACGCTGGGGCTCGAGGTCCATTAATGTGGCTTGCGACAGACTCACAAAGGCCCCCGAGGCCGGCGCAAACAACACTGCTGCCAATAACAGGAACGGATATGAGGGCGCGGCAGCATAGAGAGCCAACGCCACACAATACACGATGCCCCCGCCCAACACCAACGTTCGCCGCCGCGCGCCATCTCCCATTGCGCCCAGGAGTGGCTCAATGAAGATGCTCACCAACCCCGGCAAAGCCAGGGCCAGACCGATTTGGGTATAGTTGAGCCCCAAATCATCCCGGATCAACGGCCAGGCTGCCTCGGTGGCCCCATAGACCAGTTCATCGAGAAACTCGATTAACAAAAAGAGCAAGACCATTCGGGGCAGGCGGTGAGTAAAGCGGCGCATCGATGATTGTCCTTTTCCGCCCCGATTGTACTATGGCTGACTCAAAAAATCCGGATAATTCCCCTTACTTCTCCCGATGTTCCCGCGTCAGGTCCCAAATGGAGGGGGAAGGTATCACGGCGGCATTTTCCAATGAATCCCAACCATGACGGTCACGAAAATTCAACATGACCGTCATTTCCTTCGCGTGACCCGTGATCGTGACGACTGGCACATGCCGCCATTTTCTTACCAGCGTATGATAAACCCGTAAACACAAACAAATCATTTTTGAGGAGTAAAGAAATGACGACTGAAACCAACCTTCACAATGCTGAAACGAACCGCTCTCGACGCGGCTGGGTCGGGGGATTAATCCTGATCCTGGTCGGCGGGCTGGCGCTGCTGGCTCAATTTGTCGACTTAAACGGGCTACTGGTTTTGCCCGCGCTGTCGGCCTGCTTCTTGCTGTGGGGCATCTTGACCCGCCAAACCGGTCTGGTTATCCCCGGTGGCATCCTGGGCGGCATCGCGCTGGGCGCTTATCTGGTCGAAGGTCCCTTCGCTACCCTTGGCGACCCCGGTAATGGTGGGGTGTTCATGCTGTCTTTCGCGCTGGGTTGGGCGCTCATCACCCTGGTATCCTTCTACACCAATCGCAACGGACGCCCCAGCCTATGGCCCCTCATCCCCGGCGGAATCATGGCTGCCATTGGCAGCGTCCTTCTGGCGGGCGGCAAAGCCCTCACCATTCTCAACTGGTTGGGCATGGGCTGGCCGGTGATCTTGATCGCTATGGGGCTGTACCTGATCTTCCGTCGCAAAGAACTGGTTGACTGATCAGAAAGTTATTCTAAAAGACCTAAGGATTTCGAAGTCCTTAGGTCTTTTATTTTCTCTTCAGTGAGTGAAGAAAAATGTAACTGCTCACCGAGGTTGGGGAAGTTCCCCAACCTCGGTGAGTAGTTCTCCCATCGTGTAGGATTAGACACAGAAATTAGTGTTGGTGTCCTTGCAACTTCTCAACGCCGGGCAGCTTGCCCACCAGGGCCTGCGGATCGTGAATCAGCACCGGGAGATGCTGGGGACAAATATGGTACGTCTGTCCCTGATAGGTTAGCGCAACCAGCGGCACGGTATCCCCATCTATCTGGCAATAAACGCATTCGGGCTTGTTTTCGGGCATGAATCTCTCCTAATTGAACTAAGTTTGCCTGATTATACCGAATTTTTTCTTGCTCACTTTGCTATACATCAAGTTCCTTTGGGCGGCCGTGTATCGTTCCGCCCACCGACTCTCGACTTTCGGCCAGTGCCGGGTCAGGGCATGCGCGGTACACTGCATGTGTATTCGCTTCAGCACCTTTACATATTCTTGACACCCAGGCTCTTGACTCTTCTTCATCCCAGGCATACAATTCAATCAATGATACAATGATACATTGAGGTTGACCGTGGCTTTTCTCAATGCCCCCACCATTTAGCGAGAAGACCACTTAGAAGGGAGCCAGTCATGTGAATGAACTAAATTTTGAACTTGACTTTCGCTCTGGCGCGCCAATCTATGAGCAGATCGTCGAACAAGTTCGTAGCCGGATCGACTCCGGTGCGCTGCGCCCCGGCGACCAGCTCCCCACCGTGCGGCAATTGGCGCTGGAACTGAGGGTAAACTTCAACACCATCGCGCGCGCCTACCGCTTATTGGATGAAGCCGGGCTGATCTCAACCCAACAAGGCCGAGGGACCTATATCCTCGAACCGACTTCGGGTGAAAACCATGCCCGACTGAGACGGGCCAGGCTGGATGATTTAATCAACAACTTCCTCTCTGACGCGTCGCGTCATGGCTATGGGCTTGACGAAATCGCGGAAGAAGTGAATGCCCAAGTGCGCAAAAGGATTAACGACCAGTTATATCAGGAGTAAAAAATGGCAAAAACAACCGCAAACCAAAACGAAACTCGTTCTACGATCGGATCCCCTTTGACCAGTAAGCTCAGTCAGCCGGACCCCCACATCCCCGCGCTGGCGATTGCGCTGTTCAGCGTCATCCTGGTGCTGGGCATTATCGCAGCCGTTATCCTGGATGCCACCACGGATCTAAGCGAAGACATGATCGGTCTCGTGGTGATTGGTTTTTCATTAATATCGATGTTCTTTCTGTTTGCCATCAAAGTTGCCCGTCAATGGGAGAAGTCCGTAGTGCTTCGCCTGGGCAAATTTCGCGGGCTGCGCGGACCAGGTATGTTTTGGATCATACCCATCCTCGACTCGGTCACCTCATGGATCGACCAGCGCGTGTTGGTAACACCGTTTAGCGCCGAAAAGACCCTCACCCGCGATACTGTCCCGGTCAATGTGGACGCTGTCCTGTTCTGGGTTGTTTGGGATGCCGAAAAAGCCGCCCTAGAAGTGGAAGACTACCGCACCGCCATCGGCTGGGCTGCTCAAACCGCGTTGCGCGAGGTGATTGGACAAATGCCCTTGGCGGATATCCTGATTGGTCGAAACAAGATGGACGCCGACCTGCAGAAAATCATCGACGAGCGCACCACCCCCTGGGGCGTCACCGTACAGTCGGTCGAGATTCGCGACGTGATCATTCCGCAGGGGCTGGAAGAAGCGATGAGCCGCCAGGCTCAAGCCGAGCGCGAACGACAGGCGCGCGTCATTCTGGGCGAGTCGGAAAAACAGATCGCCGCCAGTTTCGCCGACGCTTCGCAAGCTTATCAAAATAACCCCACCGCCTTGCACCTTCGGGCCATGAACATGCTCTTTGAAGGGCTCAAAGAGAAGGGCGCCCTGGTCATCGTGCCCAGCAGCGCTGTCGACACCATGAATCTGGGCGGCGTGAGCGGCATGGTCTCGCTGGCCCAACAGAACTTGCCGAAAGAATAACCCTTGACCAGATCAGCCTGGTAACCTCCTCAACGATTTGAGATCGGTATCAAGGGGTTGAAAACGTGAAAGGTACAACTATGTCTCGGAAAACAACTTTCTTCTTTATCCTTGCCTTCGCCGCATTGGCGCTACTGCTCAGCGCCCTCGCCTATCCTCAACTTCCTGAATCCGTTCCATCCCACTGGAATGAAAAAGGCGAGGTGGATGGCTACTCCTCGCGAGCATTTGGAACCTTGTTCATGCCGCTCTTCATGGTCGGCATCGGCGTACTATTATTGTTCGTCCCCGGCCTGGACCCGCTCAAAGCGAACGTAGAGCAATTCCGGCCTGTTTATCACTTATTCATCCTGGCTTTCTGCGGCTTCTTCACCTACCTCCACGGGCTCACTTTGGCCTCCGGGCTGGGCTGGGATTTCAACATGACCGCTATGATCATGCCTGCCTTCGGCCTGTTATTCATCCTGATCGGCTTCATGGTGGAACGGGCCAAGCAAAACTGGTTCATCGGCGTCCGGACGCCCTGGACTCTCAGCAGCGTCACCGTGTGGGATAAAACGCACAAGACCAGCGGAATGCTCTTTAAAGTCGCTGGATTGATCGCAATGTCAGGTCTCCTCTTCCCCAAGATGAGTTTTTGGCTGATGTTCTTGCCCATCCTCCTGGTTGGGTTTGGCTCCGTCCTCCTCTCTTACATTTACTATCGTCAAGAAAAGAAAGCATAGAGTTTCACGTGAAACATGCTGGAACCCTTGCGGTATCTGGATACATGTTTCACGTGAAACAAAAAAGGCAACCAATATGGCAACCAACCCTCAAGATTTCGCCGTAAAAACCCAGAACCTCACCCACCAATTTGGCGCTCTCAAGGCCGTGGATGATATGACCTTCCAAATTCGTCGCGGAGAGGTGTTTGGCTTGCTTGGCCCCAACGGCGCGGGCAAGACCACTACCGTCCGCTTGCTCAACGGCTTATACGCCCCCGCCCAGGGCAGCATCGAGGTTCTCGGCATGAACCCTCAAGTTCAAGGGAAAGAGGTTCGCCGCCACACGGGTATCCTGACCGAAACCCCTGCAAACTACGAGCGCTTGACAGCCCGCCAGAACCTCGAGTTCTTCGGCGCCCTGGCTGGGATGGACAAGCTTGATCTCAAGCGGCGCATTGAAGAGCTGCTCACCTTCTTTGGTCTTGAAACCCGCGCCAATGACCGCGTGGGCAAGTTTAGCAAGGGAATGAAGCAGCGTCTGGCTCTGGCGCGCGCATTTCTGCACCGCCCCGAATTGATCTACCTGGACGAGCCCACCTCTGGCCTGGATCCAGAATCAGCCCAGCAAGTGCGCGAGTTGATCGAGTCGCTGCGCAAGCAAAACGGGCATACCGTGTTCCTGTGTACCCACCACCTGAACGAGGCACAGCGGCTGTGTGACCGCGTCGCCATTCTCAACCGCGGGCGAGTGCTGGCCCAGGGCACGCTGGATGAATTGGGACGGCGCTTCTTGCCAGGCCTGTGGATCGAGATCGGCCTGTGGATGCCCTTTCCCACCAGCCCCGAGATCATTCGGCAACACCCCGGCGTGTTGCAGGTGGAGGACAATGGACGGACGCTGAAAGCGCAGGTCCAGGGTGAGGCCGATATCCCCGTCATTATTCGAGGGCTGGTCGAGGCTGGAGCGCAAATTGTCAGCGTCCATCCAATCCAGACCTCCCTGGAAGACGTGTATTTTAAATTACAAGCGCAAGAGCGAGGTGAAGCATGAACTGGAATAATGTACTGACGATTGCCAAGAAAGACTGGATCGAGGTCCGCCAAAACAAATCGGTAGTAGGCACAATGTTCATTGTGCCCCTCATCTTCATCATCTTGATGCCCCTGGCGATCATCCTGATCCCTTCCAGTTCGCCCGATGCCGCCCAACAGATGTTCCAGGACCCCGACCTGGCGGGTTTCATGTCACGCCTGCCAGATTTCATCACCAAGGCCATCGAAGGATTAGACATGACCCAGGCCGGGATTGTGCTCTTCTTGGGCTACATGTTCGCACCATTCTTCCTGATCATGCCGCTCATGTTTGCCAGCGTCATTGCTGCCGAGGCTTTTGCGGGCGAGCGCGAGCGCAAGACGATCGAAGCGTTGCTGTATACCTCTGCCACCGATACGGAATTGTTCTTGGGCAAGGTATTGGCTGCATTCGTTCCGGCTTTCCTGGTCACCCTATTCGCCTTCGCGGTTTACATTTTGGTGGTCAACGGAGCCAGTTACCCGATCATGGGACGCATTTGGTTTCCGCTGCCATCCTGGTATCCATTGATTTTCTGGGTTTCTCCAGCCATCTCCGTCCTGGCTATCGCCATCACGGTGATGATCTCGGCTCGCGTACAAACTTTCATGGAGGCCTACCAGTCCAGCGCCGCATTGGTCATTCTCGTCATGGGCCTGCTCATTGGACAAATGGCTGGGGTGGTGTATTTGAGCGTGGGAGTCGGGATGGCTCTCGGCGCGGTGCTGTGGATCATCGATGCGGTGCTCATTCGCATCATTGTGCGCACCTTCACCCGCCCTCGACTGCTCTCCTGGGCAGACTAGGAGGATGATCCGCGAATGAACGCCAATACGCGCGAATAATCAGAAGAAGGTCTTTCTCCACGAATGACACAAACAAGAATAGTGCTTCGAGAAAAATATCCGCAAAATGCGGATATTTTTCTCGAATTCTTGTCTTTTTTTCTTCCGAAATATTCTCTTTTATTATAATTCGCGTAAATTCATGTCATTCGTGGAGAAAATCTTTGTTGGCTTTCACCACCTGCTGGGCGAAGTCGACCACGCTTTTCCGCAAGACCTCTGGCTCCAGAATTTCCACCGCCCCGCCCATGCCTAACAGTTTCTCACGGGCCTGCCCCAGCCATTCAAAGGACATGCGCACAGTCACCCAGCCGCGCTCGTCGGGCGGGCTGGCCTGCGCCAGAATGCCTGACGCTTGCTCGCCCATCACCATGAACAGGTTTTGCGCCATTCCTGGTGAAATCTTCGCCGTTACCCAATACAGGCTGCGCTGGGACTCTCTTTGGGCAGCATATTCCTCCCAGAAAGTCGCCAGATCGAAACCCTGTGGTCGTTCGAAGCCCAGCTCTAAGCGCTCCGCACGCACCAGATCCGAGACCCGGTAGACTTGCGGTCGCCCGGCGCGCAGCGCCACCAGGTGCCACACGCTGGCCTTGGCCACCAACCCCAAGGGACAGATCTCCTGTTCAATCTCAATACCAAACTGTGTGCGCGTCACAATGCGCAGGCAGCGCTCATCCCACACTGCCCGCTGGACCACTTGCAGGTATGGCCCCGGCTGGCCCGCCTGCCCCCACCAGCTTGCGTCCAGGTAAATCCGCCGCCGAGCGGACTGTTGGTCTTCGGCACGACTGCCTGGCAGCGCAGCGTTGAGCTTGAGCATCGCAGCCTTGAGGTCTTGTCCAACATCCAATTGCAGCAGCGGGGAAGGTATGCTCAACATGAACAGCGCTCGCGTTTCTTCGGCAGTCATGCCGGTTAAGTTCGTACGGTACTCTTCGATCAATGCGATTCCGCCGCCGGGCCCACGCTCGGCATAGACCGGCACGCCCGCCACGCTCAACGCTTCGACATCCCGATAAATGGTTCGTTCCGAGACTTCCAATTCTTCAGACAGGTCCACCGCGGTCATTTTTCCCCGCGTTTGTAGGAGCATCAAAATAGAAAGCAATCGATCGGCGCGCATAAAAGAATTGTATATTCCTGACACTAGATGTCAAGTATTCTCTGGTAAGATCAATCAGGATCGATCCACAAAACAAATCTTTGCTCAATGGAGAACACTTATGTCTGACGAAACTTTGAACGTAAAAATTGTCCGCCTTGAACCCATGCGGGTAGCTTGTGTCAACGGATACGGCGAAGGACCAGAAGGCGTCGCCTTTGAGAAAATGGCGAACTATGTCCAGCAAAAGGGTTTGGACCGCGACGGTAAGCAGCACCGCTTCTTCGGCTTCAACAATCCCGATCCAGCCCCTGGCAGCCCGAATTATGGTTATGACGTGTGGGTCACCGTGGACGAACTCGCGAAGAGCGAAGGTGAGGTTAAAGTCTTTGACTTTCCCGGTGGATTGTACGCCGTGCTCGACATTCGCCCGGTGACTGGCGAGGAGATTTTCCCCGCCTGGCAAAAGCTGGTCGCCTGGCGCGAACGCAGCCAGTACCGCCCGGCACACCACCAGTGGTTGGAAGAGCACATCGGCGATATCACTCTCTCCTTCCCCGATATCACCCTGGCCTTGTTCCTGCCCATCGGCGAGTAATTTTCACCTTTTCGGTGATCGCTTCTCATCAACAACAACAACAACTCAGCGCGGCGCGCTGAGTTGTTGTTGTTTCTTAATTCTCCTCCAGGAACCCCACCGCCTGGCTTTTCTCATCGCTCATTACGATGCGCAAATGTCTGCCCGGACGGAAATCGGAGACCTTCACCAGCCGCAGCGCATTGCGCAGTTTTTCCTCCACTTGAATCCATTCTTCCACCCTGTTGGGTGTTTGATCGAAGAAAGCCCGGTTGAACACGCTGGATGGATCATCCAGGTAAATAGCCAACGGGAAGATCTGCGCTTCCAGCAAGTCCTGGAAGAAGTGCGTTCCCAGAGAGGGCTCCGGCACCTCGCCCACCCCTTGTCCGGCCAGTTCGATCAACGCCCGCGTGTTGTAGATATCCGCATAATTGACCGGCACACCCAGGTCCGAATTAGAACTGCCCCAACGGCCAGGCCCAATACAAATGAAGCGTTGATCCTTTAGTGCCGAGTTCAAGCGGCCCAGGGCGCGCACCAATTCCATGCGTTCGCGCTGCCCCGGCAAGGAGAAATATCCTTCGCTGGGCACGTAGACCACGTAATCGATCGAAGGGATGATCCCTTCGGGCACCACAAAGCGCGTTGAGAAGAGAATATCCTCTGGAGACAGGTTGACCGGCAAGTTCACCTGTTCGGTGGGCAGCAAACTGCTCTGCGGTCGACATTGCAGCAGGGTGATTTGCAACTTGGGTTTTGCCTGCTCCGCGCCGATCAGTTGTAGCGTGAATTCCAGGTCCACGGGTGAATTGTAATTCACCTCCAGCGTGCTCACCACCTGGCGCATTCGCTCAGCAAAGGGCGTCCGGCGCAGCAAGTCCTCAAAGGTCAGCACCAGCCGGTCGGTGTCCCCGTCCATGATCCGGCTGCGCAAGGACTCGAAGTACCCATCCTGGTCCACCTGGGCCAAATAGCGCAAGGGCGAATAAGACGGGCTGAGCACCTCTGCAATCGGTAGAGTCTTGAGGCGGTTTTCCTCCAGGTCGATCAGGTCCACATAGCGCTGCGAATAGCGCTTGACCAGTTTGGGGTCGGTGGACGGGCGCAGCATGGGGTGGCTCAAGGCGATCAGGCGCGGGAAGTCATTTCCCACCCGGTCCACAGCGCGCGTGCCCAGCCCCCACACCAACCGAACAAAACCATCTTCTCGCCGGATCTGCGGCGCCCAGCGGTACAGGTTGCGGCTGAAAGCCACCCCCGCGCCGTGAGGCAGGTAGTACTTGCCAAAGCGCTCGCCTTCCACAACTTGCAGCAGAATGGCCATGCGTTCATCATAATCTTGCAGCCGCTTACTGCGCCGGTATAGCAGCGCCGCCGGGTCCAGCGTGGAAGCGTACACGCGGATGATGGCCTGAGTCAGGTCTTTCAGGTTTTGGGCGGGTGTGCCCTGGTTGGGGCAAAAAACGCTTTCGTACTTTCCGGCAAACGAAGTGCCAAAATTGTCTTCCAGCAAACTGGACGAGCGGACAATGAGCGGCTTTTCACCAATCTGCTCCAACAGATCGCGCAGTTGATCCAGAATGTCCGGCGGGAACTGCCCCACCTCAAAATCGTGGAAGATGGCCGGATAATCGGCGCGCATCTCGTCTTCAGTCTTGTATTTCTGGTCGTTCCAACGGCCCAGGTTGTTGATGGACATAAACGTGTAAAACACGTCCGAGCCGATAAAATACGAATCTGGCGAAACCAGCGTTTCTTGCAGTTCGGGCCGGCCACGGTCCTTGAGGATGCGCAGGGCCAGCAGCATGCCCGCCGCCTTACCACCAATGCGCCCCGTGCCAATCTTGCGCCGGCGAATGTCGGCCAGGTCTTCGGTGGTGAACCATTCTTTCGCCACATTGATATAGCCCAACTGATCGCTGATCAAGGTGCGGATGATGACCACCTTGGATTCCTTCAGGCGCGCTTCCAGCGGAGCGCGCTCGCCCGGAACCATTTTTTCGATGGTCATGGCCTGCTCGAAAACCATTTCCAGCGGGGCCAATTCCGGATTGACCGACAGGGCCACCTCGCGCAGTGAAACGCCGCGCTCGCGCAGCACCTCCCATACCAACTGCTCGAACAACTCAAACGAGAGATACTGGCTGAATAAGTAATCGGTGTGCTGGTCGCGCACCCTGACCAGGCGCATCTCCCACATTTCCGAGGGTTCTTCACTGAAAGGATTGCGCAGCCCTTCCCACTCTTGCGTTTGAATGGCCAGAGCACGCACCTGCGACTCGAACTCAGCGGGGGTCACCACCCCGCGCTCAAAGATTTCCCGCCGCATCCGCGCTCGAATGCGGCCGCTGATAATGGGATACTGGTTCAGCGCCAGATAAATTTTGAACTGCCGTCCTGGCGTTGCGCCGGGAAGCACCATAGAATTAACCGAGGAACATCGGCATGATCACGTGTTGAAAGTTCTCATCCCCCACCGGTTGCACACGCGCCGGAGATTTCTGGTCGTTGGTTTCCAGAACCAGATTGGGAGTCTTAACCACTTCCAACACCTCGCGCAAATATTTCACGTTGAAAGCCACCACCAGGGTCGGCCCTTCGATGTTCGCGTCAATCTTGGTTTCATTTGTGCCCGTTTCTTCACTCTGGGCCGAAACTTCAATCTCGCCAGGACGATCATCATATTTTTGCAGGCTCAAGCGAGCCACATTGTTGCCGTTGCGAGCAATAATCTCGGCCTGCTTGCAAGCCTTCAGGAAAGCCGTGGTAGACACAATGGTGTGCGTCTTGAAGGCGCGCGGCATGATCACCTTGTAATCGGGGAAGTTGCCGTCAATCAATTGCGAAACCAGCTCGGCTGCATCGAGGTGAAAAATGACCTGCCCGCGCCCAGGCGGAGCGATGAGGCTCAAGGTGCTGTCGCCGTCCTGAGCGATGCGAGCTACCTCGTTCAACGCGCGGGCCGGAATGATGAGAGATAGGGGCCGCGGCGCGGGTTGGGGCAGCGCGGCCTTCCGCACCGAAACCCGGAAGCCATCTGTGGCCGCCAGGGCGATCTCGTCACCCGAAACCGTCATCTGCACGCCCTGCAGCACCGGGCGAGCCTCATCCGTCGAGGCCGCAAAAGCCACCTGCTGGATCATTTCCTTGAAATCCGTCACCTTGAGCTGGATGCCTTCTGCCGGATCGGAGGCGGGCATGGGCGGGAATTCCTGCGCATCAATGCCCTTGATCTCGGTGCTGGACGCGCCGCAGCGCACGGTCAGCGTGAAGGTTGACATATTAACGGTCATTTGAACGGTATCATTGGGCAGTGTATTCACCAGGTCGGAGAGCAAGCGCGCCGGCACCGTGACCGAGCCTTCCTCACCAATCTGCGCGCCAATCCAGCAAGAAACGCCCAACTCCAAATTGGTGGCTGCCAGGCGCAAACGGCCTTCGTCAGTCGCCAGAAGGACATTTGCCAGCACGGGCAGCGTGCTGCGTGGAGAAACTGCCCGCGAAACCAGGTTTAAACCATGCGCCAACTGCTGCTGTGATACCGAAACCTTCATCTCACCCTCCGAAAGCGGTTTGATTGATAAAAGGCAACTACTCAAATCATGGTAGAAGAAGCTCGAACTTGAGGTTTTTATGCGTGTTTCGCACCTCAAACGTCCCGAATTCGGGAAATTCTACCTACCTTTTTGCGTAGTTCTCATAAAAGTATATCATAAAACGCGGAGTGGCTATCGCCCTCCGCGTTTTATCAAGCTTGTGTTCGATTGTGTCTCGTTTACTTCGCTCCGCTCATGACTGAGCTGAGCGCGTTCAACAGGGTTCCCGCAACCAGTTGGCCTGATTGCTGCCGGTGCGACGAATTGTTCATCTGACTGCCTGCCATCACCGCCTGGACAATAGCTTCCAATGCTCCCGCGCCTTTTTGCCGGGCCTGCAAGAAAGCCGCTCCTGCGGTCAACAGCGTGGCCAAATCGATTCCACCACCCTGGGCCTGGGGTTGAGAGGCTTGAGGTTGCACTTGGGCAGGTTGACCGCCCAGCAGCGCCCCCAGCAAATCACCCATGCCGCCGCCCTGGCCTTGCGGAGCCGCCTGCTGGCCTCCCAACAGAGAGCCCAACAGGTCACCCGCGTCTGGCTGGCTTTGCGGCTGAGCCGGCGATTGACCACCCAGCAGCGCCCCCATCAAGTCGTCCAACCCACCCTGGCTTTGCGGTTGCGCCGCCGGAGCCTGTTGTCCGCCCATCAATGCGCCCAGCAGATCCGCCATGCCGCCCTGACTCTGCGGTTGCGCCGCAGCCGGAGCCGACTGTCCGCCCATCAACGCCTGGACCAACGACATGGCCATTTGCGGATCGATAGACTTCTGCCCCTTCACCGTTTGGGCAGCCTGGGCCAACCCTTGGGCGTAAAGCTGGGCCGACCCCGATTGGGCCACCCCGCTCAACTTCTGGCTGGCATAGGCAAGTTGGGTGGAAGGCGCGCTGGCTTTCTTTTCCTGCATCGCCTGGGTGATCAGCTTGAAGGTATCGACCATGTTGTCGCCGTGATTGTGGTTGTACTCATCCGCCGCGTTCAACGCCGAGCGGTTTTCCTGCAAAACCTGGACGACCGAGCCGAATACCTTGCTGAGGTCCGTTTTTGAAACGGTTGGAGGGTTCACTTCGACTACATCCCCTCGGGCAGCTTGGGGATCTTGAGCTTGATGCCCGTGCGAATGAGACCAGGATTATCGCCGATGACTTCCTTATTGGCTTCGTAGATCAGTTTCCAATAAGCCGATCCGCCATTGCCATAATAGCGCTGGG
The DNA here is from genome assembly GCA_964403875.1 of uncultured Anaerolinea sp. Classification (GTDB taxonomy): domain Bacteria; phylum Chloroflexota; class Anaerolineae; order Anaerolineales; family Anaerolineaceae; genus Anaerolinea. The sequence goes on from CAYOHX010000043.1 coordinate 30,654, forward strand.
CCAGGGCGCTGAGGGTATCCCCAGCCACCACGGTGTACTCAGCGGCGACGGCTTTCTTGGCGGCTTCAGCGGCAGCGGCCTCGGCAGCAGCTTTCGCGTCGGCGGCGGCTTTTTCGGCGGCAGCCTTGGCGGCAGCGGCCTTCTCGGCAGCCACGCGGTCAGCAATCACCTTCTTGGCGGCATCTTGCGCCGCAGCGGCCTTCTCGGCGGTGGCTTTCGCTTCGGCAGCAGACTTGGCATCCGCGGCAGCTTTCGCTTCGGCGGCGCGTTTTTCAGCAGCGGCTTTCAATTCTTCGGCGCGCTTCTTGGCCTCGGCGGCGGCGGCTTTTTCCGCGGCGGCAGCTTTCTCGTCGCGGTCAGTCAAAGCATCAATCGCTTTATCGAAAATGGATTTCTTCTTTTCGTCTGCCATCAGGTTTATCCTTTCGTAACAAAGAACGTTTAGAAGGCCCTCAAAGCCCCCATTAAAGATTAGTATACTACAAAACAATGTAAGGGATTACAGGCAGAAAACCGTTTTGTGGGAGTTGCCCTGCCAGGCTCCTCGTCGAGGACTCGAATAACACACCCTTCTGGGCGCCTCGAACCTGCTCTTAAAGAGAAAACCCCATTTGCACGGGGTTGATTCAACCAGGAGAGCTTTTTCAGCTCTTCTTAGGCTCCTCGTCGAGGACTCGAATAGCACACCCTTCCGGGTGCCTCGAACCGAAACAAAAACCCGCCATTTCTGGCGGGGTGAAAAACCATAGGGGCTGGATAAGCCCTGGTAGGCTCCTCGTCGAGGACTCGAACCTCGAACCTAGCGGTTAACAGCCGCCCGCTCTGCCGATTGAGCTAACGAGGAATGGCGTCCCCTATTATATCCGCGCGCGGGCAGTTGTCAAGGTTGCGGCGACTTCCCAAAATGCCCAGCCGTGAATAATGACATTTGGAGACCCATTTTGGTGACAAACTGCCCATCCCACCACGCCACGGGTATGCTATTCTAGCGCGTGATATTGTATTCGCTTTTTTGAAAGGAAACTTACCATGGCACATGTGATCGACCAAGCTTCTTGCATCCAGTGCGGCGCCTGCGAAGCCGAATGCCCCGAGGGCGCTATCTCTGTCCAGGCCGACGGCTCCTATATGATCGACGCCGCCAAGTGCGAGGACTGCGCGAAATGCGTCGATGTTTGCCCCACTGGCAGCATCACCAAAGCTTAATTGCGGCTTCACCACCCAACCGGGCGACTCATCCGAGCCGCCCGGTATTTTTTAAGGCGGAAATTATTCTGAATTCGAGGTATGCAGGAGGTCTTCGCCCTTCTGCATACCTCGAATTCGGATATTCTTTTTTAAGTTATAATCGGACACATGGACGCAGAATTTACCCCCTCCCCCGAAACTACTCCCGAGCTTTCGCCCGAGCCCGCTCCGGTTGAGAAGCCCCGCCCAGATTACCGCTGGGTGTATTGGTTGCCTGTAGCTTTCATTTTTGGCCTGGCAGTCGGCTACTTCGCCTTCGCCCGCCCGCTTTCCGCCAAACTCACCGCTGCCGAAGAAGAACTGACCGCATTAAAACTCTCCGCTGCTGCCGAGGCCAAAGCCGCCGCTGAGGACCTCGAGATCCCCGAAGAGGTCATGCGCTATGATGTTCCCGAAGATGGCGATCCTTCCTTCGGTCCCGCCGATGCGCCCATCGTGATCATTGAGTACAGCGACTATGAATGCCCCTACTGCCAGAAGTGGCACAATGAGGTCTGGCCCCTATTGCAAGAAAACTACGGCGACCAAATCCGCCTGGTTTATAAAGACTATCCCTTGGCCAGCATCCACACAGCCGCCATCCCAGCCGCCGAGGCCGCCAACTGCGCCGGCGAGCAGGACAAATACTGGGAGTACAATACTGCCCTGTTCAGCGGGCAGTACCCTTATACCCGCGAAGGCTTCGAAATCATTGCCAAAGAGCTTAAACTGAAAAAAGAGCCCTTTGCCACCTGCCTGGATGATCGCCGGTACCAGAGCGAGGTAGAAGAAGATCAGGCTTACGCTGATAACACCTTTGGGGGGCTTTCGACCCCCACCTTCTTCATCAACGGGCTGGCCCTGGTTGGCGCCCAACCGTATGAGATTTTTTCGCAAGTGATCGAGATGGAATTGAACGGCGAAATTCCGCAATAGCGAGAGGGCGATGAAAAAATACATCACCGTAGCTGGAAATATCGGGGTGGGAAAATCCACGCTGGTGGCGTTACTCTGCCAAAAACTGGGCTGGAAGCCTTTCTATGAGCCCGAAGCGCACAACCCCTACCTGGCCGACTTCTATAAAGATATGGCTGCCTGGGGGTTTCACTCCCAGGTCTTCTTCCTGGCCAACCGCCTGCAAATTCATCGCGAGATCATGCGCAGCGAAGATTCCGTCGTTCAGGATCGCAGTATCTACGAGGACGCCGAAATCTTCGCTTGCAACCTTTATCGACAAGGGCGGCTCAGCGAGCGGGACTACGAAACCTACCGCGCCCTCTACAAAGGTTTGATTGAATTTCTCCCCCCACCCGATCTGGTCATCTACCTGCGCGCAACGCCGTCCACCTTGCGCACGCGCATCTCCTTGCGCAACCGGGATTACGAGCGCGAAATCGCCGCCGATTACCTGGGCGGGTTGAACCAACTGTACGAGCAATGGATCGACAGCTTTACCCTCTGTCCGGTGCTCACGGTGCCTGCCGATCAGCTCAATTACGTAGCTCACCCCAATCATCTTGATTTGGTGGTGAAAAAAGTTCGCGAAAAGCTATCCGGAAAAGAAGAGGTGATCTTCAATCCGGATGAGATCGCCCAAATCTAACGCCGGGCGCCGCCAACGAATACAGTCTAGCGCGGTTCGACGATCAGCTTGATGGCGGTTCGTACCTTGCCGTCAATCTCAACGTCCACAAATTCGGGTACCGCGACCACCGGGATGCCATCTTCGGCCAGGTATCCCTTTGCCAAAACCAGCGCTTTAACGGCCTGGTTTACAGCTCCGGCGCCAATCGCCTGAACCTCGGCATGTTTGTGCTCTCGGATCACTCCTGCGATTGCCCCTGCCACGGCTGCCGTGCGCGAGTTTGCCTTTACTTTGATTACGTCCATTTGCGCTCCTTCTTTGAATGTGTGTTGCAGATCATGCCTACAATGCCAAGGGGGCAAGTCCTTTAAATGAGATTGTAATAGAAAGTTTATCCACTTTCAAGAAGCAATCTGTAGCAAGTTGGTACAAAAAAGGAAAAACGTCTTTTTTACCAATTTAAATTCAAACTCAGCTTGTTGGGCAACACAATTCTTAATAGCCCTTTTTCTCTTTATTGTTTAATGGATATGGATTCGTCGTATTAGTAGGGCCTGTGGATATGTGGATAAAAACGCCGAAAAAGCTCGTTTGCCCGTAAATATACGGCAAGGGGGCTGATCGCCTGCTGCATCTTCCGGTGTCGAAAGGGCCAGTTATCCACGTTGCTTGTGGAAATCTATCCGCGAAGTTGGGAGAACTTATCCACACTTTCCACAAAGTTATCCCCCTGTTCGATATATTGCGTAGGCAGTAAAACACCCCCCATATATAGGGGTGACTCATTTTCCGCTTTTCCCGAAAAAATGACCATTTTGGGGTGTTTATCCACAGTGATTCCGGGTTATCCACAGTTTTAAGGTTTTTATCCACAGTTTGGAGGCTTTCTGACTGCAAAAAAACAAGACGCTGCTTGTGCAGCGCCTCTGTATTTTGGGGTATCTTTCAAGGGAATGCGAACCCGTTCTATAACTCCGGAGAGGTTACCACGCCGTTTTTCTCGGCAAAACGATCCAGCGTTTCTTCCACGGCGTCCAGGTAATGATCCATCGCTTCCAGCCGCGCCGAAAAGTTCGCTTCATCCAGGTTGCTGGCCCGGCAAGCTTCCACCCAGGCCGCTTCGGCTTCGTGCCCAGCGGGCAAATGAGCCACCGCCAGCGTCCAGGTGCGCATGAGCAACCAAAAAGCCGCCGAAGGATGCTCTGCCCACAAGGCATTAGCAGCTCGTTCGTAATAGCCCTGGCGAGCCGGGTGAAGCCGGGCGGGAAAAGCTTCCTGAGATGTTACGGACTTCAACGCTGTTTCCCAACTTCCCATCCAGGACTTCCAGGTCTCGTCGGTCACCTCTACGTTGCCGCTCAGTAAATCCAGCCATTCTTTTGACAGGTCGCTGCGCTGCATGGACTGCATCCGCTGGGGGAATTGCAGCACAAAGCGCCGCTCGGCCAGCGGGCCGCCAGTCAGGCTGGCCAGGGCGTTGCCGGCCTGTTCCAGCGCCTTGAGGTAAGCATATACCCTGCGTGGGTGCAAGCCGGGATCGTTGAAGGACAGATCCATCCACTGCTGGCGAGCTGTCTCGGAGAAAGCGCGCGCCCGGCTCAATACAAAATCGGCCTGGAAGAATTGCGCCCCGGTGCTGGCCTGGGTGAATTCGAACCAGTGGCTGGTGTCATGCAGCAGCAAGGGTTTGCTGTAAATAAAATACCCCAGCCAGGGATGAACCCGCAACTGGCGCGGCTGGTGAAAATCGGACTGAGCATAGTGGCTGATGTCCAGCGTCACCTCGTCGGACAGTCGCACGATTTCACGATCCATCAAGGGCTGGCTGTCGTGGATGCACACCAGGTCTATGTCGGTGGTTCCGCCCAACAATGGTTCCTCCGTCAACACCGACCCGGTCAGGTAGATGCAAACCAGGCGGCGGCTGACCTTGACGCGCTGCGCGGCAGTCGTTTGGGCCAGTTTGAGGAGGGTGTCGCGGGTGATGCGCATAGATGGGTACCTTTAGTCGTGAAGCGGCAGAGGGAGTTCGGGTTGGAAAGGCGCCTTGAGCAGCGCTTGACGGATGCGGTTTTCAATCCAGCGCAAGTCTTCGGGGTAGCGAACGTAATCGAGGTTGTTGCTATCAATGACCAACACCGGCGCGGAGTGCTGCTTGCCATCCAGGAAAAAGGAGTCGTAGGCTTCATTGACTTGCTGGATATACTCGCGTTCCATGTTGCGCTCGTAGCTGCGGTCGCGTTGGGCAATACGCTGCATGAGCAGGTCGGTGTCGGCGCGCAAATAAACGATCAGGTTGGGGGGGGTGATTTTTTCCGCCAAAGCCTCGTGGACGCGATAATACATTTCCAGTTCGTCGTCTTGAAGGTTGATGCCCGCGAAGAGCGCATCTTTTTCAAAAGTGTAATCACTAATCAGACTCTGTCCGTCCGCGGTTAACTCGTCCACGCTGCGGCGCTGTTGGTGATAGCGGCTGAGCAAAAAGAACACCTGCGTTTGAAAGGCGTAGCGGGCCCGATCATCGTAGAACTTGCTCAGGAAAGGATTTTCTTCGAAAATCTCCAGCAGCAAGTTGGCCTGAAGTGACTGTTGAAGAAGGCGGGCCAGGGTGGTTTTTCCAACGCCGATTACGCCTTCGATCGCAACATACATGCAGCAAACTCCTCTAATCAGTCTATCCCCTGTTTGCCAGAGCGGGTGCTCGTTGTTTTGTTAATATACCACAATGTTGCCCTTTGCCGCTCAACCCCCGGCTTAAAAAATCCTCTCCTGTGTTATTCCTGCCATTGGGCACAATTCGCTTCACTTCAGCGTCGTATAATCAAACCTGAAAAGGAGATACTTATGGCATCCTGGATCGTGCATTTGCGCATCACCGAAAATCTGTTGGAGCGCATCCCCGGCCTCGACGAACAACTTTTCACCATCGGCAACATTGCCCCCGACTCGGGCATTCCGGATGAAAAATGGGAAAACTTCACCCCGCCGCCCGAGGTGACCCACTTTGTTACTCCTGAAGTCAAGGACACGGTATACCATCACAATGACCTGCTCTTCTACCGCGAGCATTTGCTGCCCTTGCGCGATTTATCCTCAGACGCGCAGAAATTCTCTTTCCTCCTGGGCTATTTTTTCCACCTCGTTACCGACAATTGCTGGTCGCTCGATATTGGCGGACCCACGAAAAAGCGTTTTGCCGAGCAGTTTGCCGCCGATAAGGATTTCATCTGGGAGGTGAAGAAGGATTGGTATGGGCTGGATCACCGCTTTGTCCGCGAGCATCCCGAAAGCCTCTTCTGGCAGGTGTTCCTACACTGCGCCTACGACCGCGTCGATCTGCCCTTCTTGCCCGTCGAGGCCGTCCAGCAGCGCATTGCTTATATTCAGGAATACTACCAATCTGACACGGAGCGCGTCCGTGATATGCTTAATCGCCCCTATATCTATCTCTCCGCCGCCGAAATGGAGGCGTTTGTTGCCCGCACCGCCGACCGCCTGTTCCAGGTTTACAGTCGCCTGTGGGTGAAAGGCGAATCCTTTGCTGGGCGCGTTTCGGCATTGGAATTCGTTTGACCCATCGGCGGAGATTGTCATCGAAGTACCCCCTAAAATACGATCAGCCCCAGCAAATCTGGGG
>CAYOHX010000044.1:0-3680 GCA_964403875.1 uncultured Anaerolinea sp.
GAACCGTTGGAGGTTGGATTCTGGGCGGTGGTGTTGAAGTCTTCCCCACACGCGTGGGGGTGAACCGAAAGGCGGCGATGGAAGTTGAAGGATAAAGTCGTCTTCCCCACACGCGTGGGGGTGAACCGTGAATACCGCTTGCGCACTCTTCCCAGCGGTTGTCTTCCCCACACGCGTGGGGGTGAACCGGCCAGCGACGGCAAGGTGTACATGTCCAATGCGTCTTCCCCACACGCGTGGGGGTGAACCGGGAGAATGGGGAGTCTCACCAAAGACCCTGGACGTCTTCCCCACACGCGTGGGGGTGAACCGTGGTACCATCAATAATAAGAGTGATGAGGTGCATTTTCCCCACGCGTGGGGGTGAACCGGAGTTCCGAGGTTGATAACCTTAAACTCCTTTGTCTTCCCCACGCACGTGGGGGTGAACCGCGCACGACCGCCATAGCCACTCCCGAGAGAGCGTCTTCCCCACACACGTGGGGGTGAACCGCCGCCCAGTTGCCCCGGTTCAACTTTTGGTAAATGAGGTTCGGGCGCATTACAGGTGTGCCTCCTCGTTCGTCGGATGTGGGGTGGTCTGCTAACTGCCCCACATCCATTTAACCACTTTATTACCAGCTTTGGAACGATCACCCACGTTGTTGTAATTTCGGAATATGGTATAATAGAATTATAACTGAATAGCCTTGCGGAGCGAGGCAACCCTGCGATTTCTCGCGGGGAGCAAGAAACTAAGCTAACCAACTGTCTTCTGCGCGTGCGGAGGACTAACTAAGCCGGATAAACGCACTTGACCTGAAAAGGGACGAGTGGATTTATCCGGCTTTTTCGCTTAAGGCGGAGAAAGGAGAAAAACAGATGTTGAACAAAATCGTATTTGAGGGGATCGTGACGAATGCCTGGCGGTACGGGAGCGACCTGTTTGTACGGATGGCCTCTTACCGCGACCCGAATTATCCCCCGAAGCGGTTGACCAACGATGCGCGGGACGAACCGGACTATGTGAATGTTCGGTTTACGAATGGGGCGCAGGGGCAGTTGGATTTTGCGCCGGGAACGCAGCTGCGTGTGGAAGGTCTGTTGCAGAGTCGGGAATACGAAGAAAGCCTGGCCGAGTTCATGGACAAAGCGCGGAAAGCGAATGAAGGCGCTTTGGGGATCGAGGTAGTTGGGCAGAAAGCGCGGCATATCATGTGTGGCCGGAGCGCGGTTGAAATTCTCGTCCAAACGCATGTGGTTGTTCAGCAGCCGAGATCTGATCGCAGGGAAGAGCGCCGGGAATTACGCAAGCCTACGCCGGCGGTCCAAGAGAAGGTTGAGGCAAAAAAGGTTGAGGCGAAAGCCGAAGCGAAAGAAGCGCCGGTGGCTGCGGAAGCGGCAGCTGCGGCGTAGCCGGGAACAACAAGCGAATACAGAACACAAGGAAACCAATGACCTGGCGAAGAGGGCCAGGCGCCTAAATTGAGAAACCCTCAGAGAGAAATACTCTGGGTTTTGAACGGAGAAGCACAAGGAGAACTGCGGATCACCCAAGAGGTGTGAAGCACCATGTGTTTCTCCGTTTTTTTGTTTAACCAGCACCTTGACAAACAGTCGCCAGCCGTATCACGTCCTTAGAGGTAAGTTATTCTGGGGCGGTGGCCGCTGTCCCTTACACCGGGGGCAGGTCGAGAGAAGCGCCGTTAAAGTAGTGGCGGTTGGAGGGGCTCATATATAAAGGAGAACAAAAAACACAAGAAAACAAGACCGCTCTGCGGTGCTGGCCTGAGTGCCGGCGCTCGCAGGGCGGCATACATTTGCTGCTGGTGGGGGCGGCGGTGAATGTATGCTGCTCTGCCCTGTGCGGAGTTGCATATTAAGCTGGTCCCCTGGATCGTGTTACAGGGCTCAATTTAGCTTACCAATTTTAGTTCCTCACAAGGAGATGTTTGAAACCTGCCGGTGATGCCTTACACGGGGCTAACCGGCAGACGAGCCTTCCGTGGTAGAAGGCTACTTTCATACCTGCCAGGGATCAGGAAACTGGATGCGGCTGGTCGTGCCAAGAGTTAAGAAACGACTACCCGCCGGTGGGGTGTACCGGACGCGTCGAAATTCGACGCCGGCCCGACAGTGCCTAGAACTGTCAACGCCGCATGAAAAGCGGCTACCTGCTGGTGCAAGGGAAACCAGACAACCCCTGCGGCGCGAGATCATAAGTATCTCGCGCCGGCAGGGAGGCAAGACTCTGTGCCTTACAAGAAGTAGGGCGCGGATTTATGCCTCTCTGCGGAGGTGGCAGATGCCCTGATGCGCAAAGGGCATTGTACGTCGAAGCGCCGGCTGAATAAGCTGGTGTTTCTGGCGAAGGCAGAAACCGCCTGGCGTGTTATCTTTTCGGGCCGCACACTCGAACAACTCGCGCCGAATGATCCGACTAACCAGGTCGTGTTCATGGTTGAGGTCTGGGCCGTACCAAGAGTCACAAACGGCCCAAATCATCGGTAAAAATTTTTTACCGATGAACTGACAAACGGCCCACATCACGAATGATCCGACTGACCAGGTTGTGCTCATAGTTGAGGTCTGGGCCGTACCAAGAGTCATAAACAGTCCAATTAATCGGTATAAATTTTGAACCGATAAACACACAAAAAAAGGAGGATAAGGAATGAACGGAGAGTATGTTGTTTCGATAGAAGAGTTTTCATATCTTCTTTCCGAGCTAGGTGCGCCAACAGTGACGTTCTCTATCGGCTAAAGCCGACAGCTTCTCAGACGACGCACGGTGTACCCACCCACGTTACCGCCTGACCGCTCCGTCCGAGCGGGAAAGGAAGAGCCAAAGACAGAATATTCCGGGCCGCGTTCACGTCCCGGTCGAGGATCAAACCGCAATCAGGACAGTTATGAGAACGAACAGACAAATCTTTTGGGACAATCGAACCGCACCGGCTGCACGCCTGGGTTGTATTGGACGGATTCACGGCAATGACCTGGACACCAGCTTCTTCCGCTTTGTATTCAAGGTATTGCCGAAACAGTCCAAACCCGGCGTCGTAGGAAGCGCGGGAAAGATGTCTGTTACGGTTCATAAAGGCGAGGGAGAGGTTCTCGATCGCAATCAGGTCAAATTGACTGACGATGGAATTGGCAGTTTTGTGAAGGAAGTCGCTGCGCTGACTGGATATCCTTTCATGAAGCGCAGCGATTTGGGCGTAAGTTTTCCGCAGGCGGGAACTACCCCTGACCTGACGAGCTGCGTGACGCTGAAGTCGGCGAAGTTTGGCAAGATTTGCTTGCAAAGGGCGGGGATTGTCAATCAATACACCGGTGGAAAGGGCAGCCAGGGATTTCAATCCCACGTCAATTCCAATCATCTGTTCTGTGGGGACGCGCGTCTTGACAGGATCGGGCAACTCTATCATCAGGCAGGCGAACCAGCGCTGATTGACCTGCTTGACAATCACATGCTTAATCTTCGCCTCGACGGGAATCGCTCGGTGATAGCACATTCGCATCTCACCGACATTTTGGATATAGAAGCTCATCCGTCCATTATTGTTCTGCCGCAGCTTGCATCCGTCGCCATACGTATATTCGATGCTTTTGAAACGGCTGCGGCCCTTGAACCGGGGAAAGCCGGGGGTGTCTCCGGCCTTGACTCGGCGGAAGAAAGAGGCAAAGGCTTTATCGAG